>NZ_PNFF01000002.1:0-300000 GCF_028888695.1 Bacillus methanolicus
GGAGGTGTTTAATATGAGAAGAGTAATGTTGATAGCCGGGATATGCGGGCTTGCCGCATTAACCGCCTGCAACAATAATGATACTGCAGCAGACAGAGATTTATTTAATGACACTGGAAATACGATAAATGTTAATGACCAGCGTGCAGAACTTTACAACCGGGATGATAATCGCGGTTTAAGAAACGTAAGTGAAGATTTTGGCTATGTTCGCCACCAACGAAGCGGAATTCTTGGAGATGGCGGTTCAAACGACCATTATGCAGCGATTGACAGGGAACAGCTTGCAGATATTATCGGCAAATACTGTACAGATGTTCCGAATGTCGATGATGTATCGACTCTCGTAACAGATGAAGAAGTATTGGTTGTTTATAATACTGACTCTAAAGACCGTTTTGAAACTGCTGATCAAGTTAAGAAAATGGCTATGTCTGTAGTGCCGCGGTGGTACCATGTTTATGTTACTGATGATGAAAGATTAAGAAAAAATGTTGAAAACTTTGCCACTCTTGATTCAGACAGCAAGAACGTTGATTCGATGATAGATGGAATCGTGAAACGGATGTTAAAATCCCCTCAAGGACGAGAAATGAGCGAGGGTGAAAATGCCAACGGCGAATCCCGTGGTGAAACGAACGATAATTTAGATCGGGACGACATAAGAGAAAAAACAAAGACTGGAAAGTAAAATTATGCCTTTAATCGTATTTCTTAAATCAAAGAAGAGTTCAGCCAAATCAGCTGAACTCTTTCACTTATCTTGAACTTCGAGGCGCTTACGCTTTTCTATTGTCTAGCTCCACAAAGAACGCTTCGGCAGTGATACATCGCACGAAGGAAAGCGTTAGCTTTTCGAGGAGCGCCTGGGCCCTCAAGGTCGCTTCGGTCCTGATCGGAGCGCTTGCGCATTTCTAATTACTGTGCTTGTTTGGCTTCTTGATCACCGAGAAGCTGTTTCTTCTTTGACGCTGCGTTTACTTGCTCATCAGCATGGTAGGAAGATCGTACAAGCGGGCCTGCCTCACAATGGCTGAATCCTTTTGAAAGGGCAATATCTCTTAATTCCCGGAATTCATCGGGGTGGTAATATTTCACAACACGCAGATGATTTCGGGTCGGCTGCAAATACTGTCCAATGGTTAAAATGTCAACATGGTTAGCCCTTAGATCATCCATTGTTTGCAAAATTTCTTCGCGAGTTTCTCCTAATCCAATCATCATACTTGATTTTGTTGGAATATCTGGCTGCAACTCTTTGGCCCTACGCAAAAATTCGAGAGAGCGTTCATATGTAGCTCTTGCACGAACTCTTGGTGTAAGCCTGCGAACCGTTTCAATGTTATGGTTTAAAATATCCGGACGCGCGTCCATAAGCGTTTTTAAATTTTCATAAACTCCTCCCATATCAGAAGGAAGAACTTCAATCGTTGTAAACGGATTTTTTCTGCGAATCGCCCTTACAGTTTCCGCAAAAACAGCTGCGCCTCCATCTTTGAGGTCATCACGGGCTACCGCTGTGACAACTACGTGCTTCAAATTTATTAAGCTTACAGAATCCGCTACCCGTTCCGGCTCTTTCCAGTCAAGCTCTGTCGGGAGCCCTGTTTTAACGGCACAGAATCGGCATGCACGGGTACATACATCGCCTAAAATCATAAACGTAGCGGTTCTTCTTACCGCCCAACATTCATGAATGTTAGGGCATTTTGCTTCTTCACAAACTGTGTGAAGATTTTTTTCACGCATCATCTTTTTCAAGCCCGTATAATTTTCATTTGTATTTAATTTTATTTTTAACCAATCCGGTTTACGCAATAGATCTTCATTCTTGCTCATATCTTCCACTCCATTCATCTGAAAAAAGCCAGATATACATTCATATTAAAGAGCTTCTAAAGCCACATTATCATAATAAAATTAACAGGACAAGCGGGACGATTTGTGATTACCATTTATTAATATTTATTAATTTGCCATTGTTTCACAAACTATTCCTGCAGACTAATTACAAAGGGTGGATTCTTATGAGGTTTCTTCTTATTTTACCATTATTGTTTTCGGTTTTCTTTCCCTCACTGAGCGCAAGGGCGGATGAAGTGCCTGATATTTATGCAAAAAGAATGGAATTATATAAGAGGGTTGAAGCGACAACAAATATTCCGTGGTATTATCTGGCGGCAATTGACCAATATGAAAGAAACTTACGCCAAGCGCGTCGGGATCTTCCAAAAGCTGAAGGGGCGATCGGAATTTATTTCAGGCCTGAAGAATGGGCAGGAATATTAAATCCGGATCCGGCTGATGAAAATCCGATTTCCATTCAATTTTTTGAAGGAATCGGAGTAGATGGAAATGGAGACGGAAAGGCGAGACTCTCGGATGAGGAGGATGTTTTGTATGCATTCGCCAATTTCCTCCTCTCATACGGGACAGATCATGATAATATTAAAATTGGACTATGGGATTATTATAAAAGGGATAAAACTGTCGGGATCATAATCGGAAAGGCAAGAATATATCATCATTTTGGCCGCATTGATCTTGATGCACATTCATTTCCGGTTCCATTACGCAGCAACTACAGCTATAAAAACACTTGGGGAAGTGCCCGGGGCTGGGGCGGCCGCCGTATTCACGAAGGCACAGATATTTTTGCAGACTACGGTGTTCCTGTTCGGGCAACCTCCTACGGCATTGTTGAAATGAAAGGTTGGAATAGATATGGCGGATGGCGTATCGGAATCCGTGATATTAACAACACTTATCATTATTATGCGCATTTAAGCGGATTTGCAAAGGATATGAAAGTTGGACAAATTGTAGAGCCCGGAACGCTGATAGGCGGCGTGGGCAGTTCCGGCTACGGCCCTCCGGGGACATCCGGCAAATTTCCTCCTCATTTGCACTATGGAATGTATAAAGACAACGGTTATACCGAGTGGTCATTCGATCCTTACCCGCATTTAAAATTGTGGGAGCGGCAAGAACGACAGAAAGTACGGAAAAAGAAGTAAAAATTCATACCGAAAAATGGGGCTGTTCGGAATGAGACAGTCCTTTTTCTATTGGAGAATAATTTTTTAATATACCGAAATATTAAATTAGCTATTACACACAGCTAATTATTATAATTTTCCCATTCAAAAAAATTTTCATATTTTTATCGTAGACGATAAGGAGAAAATATTGTGCAATATTGTCAGAAAATTGATTCTTTTCCCAAGAATCAGCTTCTTCTGCTTACTTAGTACTTACGGAGGATCATAAGCAAGAAAAAAATTTTTAGGGGGGTAAAGTATGAGAAAAAGAAAATTAACAGGAATTTTTATGTCGCTTATGTTAGCTGCAGGTGTATTGGCAGGCTGCGGCGGAAAAAGCGAGAAAACATCAGGAGGCAAAGAAGGCGATACGATCAAAATTGGTGCCAATCTTGAATTGTCAGGCGGCGTTGCCTCTTACGGACAATCGATTGCGGAAGGTCTGGAGCTCGCACTTGATGAAATTAATAAAGAGGGTATTGACGGCAAAAAACTTGAAATTGTCAAAATTGATAACAAGTCAGACGCAGCTGAAGCAACAAGCGCCGCCATTAAGCTTGTCAGCCAGGAAAAAGTAGCGGCAATGGTCGGTGCTGCTACAAGTACAAATACGCTTGCACAAGTACAAGTTGCCCAAGATAACAAAATACCGCTTATTACTCCGACTGGAACAAATCCAACTATTACAACAAAAGACGGAAAAGTAAACGAGTATGTCTTCAGAACATGCTTTATAGATCCATTCCAAGGAACAGTGGCAGCAAACTTTGCAACTAAAGAACTGGGTGTTAAAAATGCAGCTGTCCTTATCGACAGTGCAAGTGATTATTCAAAAGGACTTGCTGCTTCATTTAAAGAATCATTTAAGAAAAACGGCGGAGAAATCATTGCAGAAGAAGCATATGTAGCAAAAGATACTGACTTCCGTGCAACATTAACGCGAATCAAATCAAAAAATCCGGAATTTGTCTATTTACCAGGTTATTATGAAGAAGTTGGCCTTATTTTGAAACAAGCTCGCGAAATTGGCCTTGATGTTCCGTTTATGGGCGGCGACGGCTGGGATTCACCGAAGCTTGTTGAAATTGGCGGTGCGGACGCACTCAAAAATACTTATATTACAAACCACTATTCTTCCGGTGACCCTGACAAAAAGATTCAGGATTTTGTAAAAGCATTTAAAGCAAAATTTAATAACAAATCACCGGATGGTTTTGCTGCTCTCGGTTACGACACAGCGTACTTGCTTGCAGATGCTATCAAACGTGCCGGAAGTGCTGATCCTGAAAAAATTAAAGAAGCTCTTGCAGAAACAAAAGATCTTGAGCTTGTATCAGGTAAAATTACCCTTAATGAAAACCACGATCCGGTAAAATCTGCTTCGATCCTAAAATACGAAAATGGAGAGCAGAAATTTGAAACAAAAGTAAATCCATAAAAATAGTTTCAAGACGAATAGGGGGCATGTCCCCCTATTCTAGATTTTTAAGAGAATTCCAGAAAATGTACGTCAATTAGATCTGGCAGGGGAGTGAGAAAATGGAATTCATTCAACAATTGGTAAACGGCATATCACTCGGCAGTATTTATGCACTCATTGCACTCGGTTATACGATGGTTTACGGGATTGTTAAACTGATAAACTTTGCTCATGGCGACATATTTATGATCGGTGCATTCGTTGGGTTCTATTCGATTACGATACTGGAACTCGGCTTTTTTCCATCATTAATTTTAGCAATGGTAGTATGCTCTATTTTTGGAGTATTAATTGAACGGATTGCCTATAAACCGTTGAGAAACGCGACGAGAATCGCAGCGCTTATTACGGCAATCGGTGTTTCCTTATTCTTAGAATACGGTACAATTTATTTGCGGGGTGCACAGCCCGAAGCCTATCCGGGAGATGTTCTTCCTACAAAAAAACTTGACTTTTTAGGAATATCCATAAACAGTCAATCATTATTCATTTTAGGTGTTTCTGTTTTTTTAATGATTTTGCTTCAATTTATTGTTCATAAAACAAAAATCGGAAAAGCGATGCGAGCTGTGTCTCACGATGCTGATGCTGCAAGATTAATGGGCATCAACGTAGATAAAACGATTTCAGCAACTTTCGCAATCGGTTCTGCACTTGCCGGAGCAGCAGGTGTCATTTTTGGTACGTACTATGTAAAAATTGAACCTCTAATGGGGATTATTCCTGGTTTAAAAGCCTTCGTTGCTGCGGTATTAGGCGGGATCGGAATTATTCCGGGAGCCATGGTCGGAGGCCTTGTACTTGGGATTGTTGAAGCCTTCGTAAGTGCAACTGGATATTCCCTCTGGCGTGATGGGGTGGCCTTTGTCGTTCTAATCCTTATTCTAATTTTCCGTCCGTCCGGCATATTCGGGAAAAATATAAGAGAAAAAGTTTAGGGGGAAACGATACCATGGCAATCATCAAGCAATCAAAAGGATTTTGGCTCTCGATTATACTGTCCCTTGCAGTATTTTCAGCCGTTCAGTTCTTAATCACAGGTGAGTATTTAAATCCTTTTTATGAAAATACTTTATTCTTAATTGCAATCAACATTATTCTTGCAGTCAGTCTTCATCTGATCATCGGGATTACCGGACAGTTTTCCATTGGCCATGCAGGCTTTCTTGCGGTAGGAGCTTACGCTTCAGCCATTATAACAATGAAATTTCAACTGCCATTTGGACTTGCCTTATTAGGTGGCGGGATTGTTGCCGGCTTGGCGGGACTTATTATCGGAATTCCAACTCTCCGCTTGAAAGGAGACTACTTAGCAATTGCAACACTTGGTTTTGGTGAAATTGTCCGAATTTCCCTCTTAAATATTGATTATGTAGGCGGGGCGAGCGGAATGCAGGTATCCCACCTTGCTACATGGCCATGGGTGTTCGGCGGAATGCTTTTTACCATTTTAGCAATTGCCAACTTTACAAATTCAACGCACGGACGAGCATGCCTATCCATTCGAGAGAATGAGATTGCTGCCGATGCAATGGGAATTAACACAACTTTTTATAAGGTAGCCGCTTTTGTAATCGGTTCCTTTTTTGCCGGTATTGCCGGGGGTCTATACGCCCATAATTTCTATATTATCCAACCGACAAATTTCGGTTTCTTAAAGTCATTTGATATATTGATTTTTGTCGTTCTCGGCGGATTGGGCAGTTTGTCAGGATCTGTCATTGCGGCCATTTTACTGACGATTATTTCCACATTTCTTCAAGATTATCCGGAAACAAGAATGATTATATACAGTCTCGTGCTTATCGTTACGATGCTTTACCGCCCACAAGGATTGATGGGAACGAAGGAATTGACATCGTTCTTCAAAAAACAGAAAGCTGTTGAAGGGGGAACAGGGAATGGCAGCAAACACACCGTTGCTTAAAGTTCAAAACGCAGGGATTCAGTTTGGTGGTTTAAAGGCTGTTTCCGACGTTAACATTGAAATAGAAAAAGGGAAACTTGTCGGCTTGATCGGACCGAATGGAGCGGGAAAAACGACCTTTTTTAACCTTTTGACAGGTGTATACGTACCGACAGAAGGCGGTATTTATTTAAATGGAGAAAAGTTGAACGGATTGCCTCCGTATAAAATTACCCGCAAAGGAATCAGCCGGACGTTTCAAAATATTCGCCTGTTCTCTGAACTCTCAGTTCTAGATAATGTAAAAATTGCTTACCATTCACTTGCAAAGCATTCCATCTTAAGTTCCATTTTTCGTTTGCCTTCCCACTTTTCAGGGGAAAAAGAGATGGAAGAAAAAGCAATTGAGTTTTTAAAAATTTTTAATTTAGAAAGCTACAAATATGAAAAAGCGAAAAATCTTCCTTATGGACAGCAGAGGCGGTTGGAAATTGCCCGGGCGCTTGCGGCACATCCAAAATTGCTTCTTCTGGATGAACCCGCAGCGGGAATGAATCCTCAGGAAACAAAAGATCTAATGAATTTAATCGCTTTTATCCGCGAACGATTTGATTTGACTGTTTTACTGATTGAGCATGACATGCAGCTTGTTATGGGAGTTTGTGAACATATTTATGTGCTTGATCACGGTCAGTTGATCGCCCAAGGAACGCCGGAGGAAATCAAGAATAACCCGAAAGTAATTGAGGCGTATCTAGGCGAGGAGGTATCATAATGCTAAAAGTTGACGGAATAAATGTTTATTATGGAAATATTCAAGCGCTAAAAGGAGTATCCCTTAAAATTCATCAAGGAGAAATCGTAACACTTATCGGAGCTAACGGTGCGGGAAAAAGCACTTTGCTAAAGGCAATTTCAGGTTTGCTGAAACCAAAACAGGGAGATATCTTATTCGGAGGCCAATCCATTTCCGGAAAGCCGGCTCAAACGATCGTAAAGCTGGGAATTTCTCATGTACCTGAAGGCCGCAGAGTTTTCTCCAATATGAGTGTAGAAGAAAATCTTGAATTAGGTGCATTCTTGCGTAAAGATAAACAAGGCATTCAAGAGGATTTTAAAAAGGTATATGAATTATTCCCCCGCTTGTATGAACGCCGCAAGCAGCAGGCCGGTACCTTATCAGGCGGAGAACAGCAAATGCTTGCAATGGGGCGCGCTTTAATGGCACGGCCAAAGCTCCTCCTTTTGGACGAGCCATCTATGGGTCTTGCCCCGCTGCTCGTAAAAACGATCTTTCGTATTATCGAAGAAATCAATTCAAATGGGACGACGATACTGCTTGTTGAACAAAATGCTCATATGGCACTTTCAATAGCCCATCGAGCATATGTAATCGAAACGGGACGAGTCGTTTTATCAGGTTCGGCAAAAGAATTGAACGAAAGCGATCAAATCCGAATGGCATACTTGGGAGGTCATTAAGAAGAATCAGGACGATCTGCTTCGTTCCATGCGTAATTTGAAAATCTATCAAACGGGGCTGACTAATTAAGGGTCCGGCTCCCTCCAACATGACATATAGAATGGTTTTATTAGTGTCTGTCTTTATGTTGTATTGGGAGGGGTCTGACCCTTTGATTATTTGGCTGCAGATCATTGTTTATATGTTCATTCTTAACTTTTTATTCGTTTCCAGGCAGCTCAATGGAAGGAGAAGATTTTCCTCCACCCCCATTATAAAATTGCGGAACATCTCCTTCTTCATATACAGTAACTAACGGTATATCCTGTATAATAGTCGTTACATCCGTAGAAAAAGGAAGGATAATTTGAACATCGACAACAAGATGCAAAACAACTTTAATTGCTGTATTATTGATTCCAAATTCTTCAAATTCTGTCTTAATATCATAACCAACATTACCAATCGCATGAAACCTAATTGGAATTTGCGGACCGAGGTTTCCGAGCAAAGCATTATTGGTAGCCTGCCCGAGCGGGACATAATAGACAATTCCTTCTTGTTTGATCTCATCGGTCTCAATTTCAACATCCGCCAGTGTCTGTAAATCTTCTAAGTATCCTTTTTCTGCTTGCTTTAAATTTCTTTCAATCAAATTAACTGTTTCACCGGCAATCCGGTTAATTATCTCATTATTTAAGATGATACGTGATTTTGAACCTTCGTTTGGAACGATAACAGGATTACCGCCCATTCCAACAGCTATTTTTTTATTAACTGCATTATTAATAACAAGAGTCGCTATTCTTCTTGTTTGGGTTTCCGCATAACTCCTTAAGGTTGGTTCTATGCCGTCATTGATGATCCATAACCCGGCTGCAGTTGAAAACGCGAAAAACACAAAAGTAAGCAAAAAAACATATCGAAAAGGCAGCGGGCCTTTCCGCGGCAGCCGGCCGCGAAATTTAGCCAAAATAAATCCCCCCTTTACAAGCTATATGTATGCTGCAAAAGGGGGAAGTAGCGCAAAAATAAGAAAAATAATGTATGATCGTTTTAAAAATGTAGCGTCACACTCGTTAATGGCTAATGACGATTCATCCTTCAAATTGATTTCAGAAGGCTTACCTTTCTACCGTCCCTCTTCCAATATTCTAACAACCGGCCCGGCATGCCTTTAAATCATTTTCAACAGCGCTTCTTTCCCAATCATACCTTTATGGATTCCCAGCTGCTCTGCTGTATGAGTAACTGATTCAAGCGGTGAATTCAATAGTTCTTCAATGGTTTTTACTCCTACCGCTCTCCCAGCAAGAATATTTCGATCCTTCAATCTTTCATTCAAAAGTCCGAGATCTAACGCTCCGCACATAATATATCCTTTATCACTTGAAACGGCAAGTAAATTTGTTTTTGGAAGTTTTACTGAAACAGCTAAAAAAGTGTGTCCGGCAATTTCGACAGGCGCAAGCTCGATCATAACTTCCACGCTCCTTTCCTTCCCAATACACAATATGAAAGAAAGTCGGGAAGCGTGTATATCATTAACGAAAAATTCTTTTTAACTTCCACTCCAATAAGTCCCTTAAGAACTCGGGCAAGTAATATTTTTTATGTTCTGCGCGGAAAATTGCCGGAAAAAACCTTCCAAAGGTAAACATATCCGGAATCGCGAGTTTATAGACAGCATCTAAATCGATCTCTTTATGATTTATGAAAATGGAATGATTCATTCCATCATTTGAAAATAAAATTTTATCGTAAACAAATTTCCCCATTATCGTTCCTCTGAATCCAAGCCCTTTTACTTGCAGTTCCGGCCATTTGGAATCAAGTGTATCAAGAAGCACTTCTTTCAGCTCACGTCCGGAAAGTTTAACAACACAAGGATTAATAGGGTGAGGGCAAATATTCAATAAATCATATTTGGTGACAGTACCTTTCTTCAATCCATTCAAAATAAGCCCTGAATTTATGAAAGCACAATCAGCCTGCGTCCATTCCCGGAGCGCTTTACAAAGAATCATAGGAAGTTCCGCTTCTTTAAAATTGTCCGTTTGCAAAGGACCAGGCAAATCAACTGCTTTTTCGCGCAGCATATCTTTTCCTGCCTGATATAAATCCTTAATAAACTTTTCTTCATTAGGAACAGGCACCAATTCGTTTGTATCATAGAGCAATGCTTTTTTGCGTACGATCTTCCATTCATCTGTATTGACTTCAAGCAAGATATGTCCGACATACTGGCCATGTTTACCTGCAGCTCCTAAGATACAATCATTGATCTCTTTTCCTTCATGGAAAATATGATGAGTATGTGCACCTAAAATGACATCAATTTGAGGAAAAAGTTCAGCAATTTGTTCATCTTCATTAATACCTAAATGAGAGAGCAAAATAATAATATCAGCTTTGGTTGTTAATTCCTTTAACTGAATCGATAATTCTTCAATTGGATCCGACAAATTCCAGCCAAGCAAATGGTAAAAATGCGAGAAATAAGCAGTTAACCCTATAACACCAATCCGTGTGCCTCTTTTCGTTGTGTATAACATATACGGACGTACCCAGTCCGGCCGTGTTCCATCGGATTGAAAAAGGTTAGCTGCAAGTACGTGAAATTGCGCTTGATTATACATTGTATCCAAGTCTTCATATGAAAGAGTGATTCCCTCATTGTTGCCGATGGTGACTGCCGTATATCCTGCTTGGTTTAATAGCCTTGTATTTCCTTTCCCCCTCGTCGCCTCGGAAAAAGGGTGCCACCGGTCCATATGGTCGCCAATATCAAAAATTAAGACTTCATCCCCATTTTCTTCGTGCCATTTTTTGCGTGTTGAAAGAAGATGATGAATACGCGGCCAGTGCTCAAAATGGCTATGTAAATCATTTGTATGATAAATATGGATATTTTCCATGTTACCAACTCTCATTCTAACTCATGAATTTTCAAATAAAACTTAACTGAAGGGTTTTTTATCCCCAGCTTACATTCATTGAACAAAAGATTTCCCACCTATATAAGTGGGTGTCTTTTACGAGATTTTAAGGAGAGATCGATTCCTCATTCTTGAAACAAATTAAGCTGTCTTGGCGCCAGCCCATGATATTCAATATTCAGTATATCCATAAACTGTTTGGCGTTGTCCGCTGCATCTCCGCCGGAGTTGTTATTAAACAATACGTAAACATTTTGGCACTCCTTCTCCAGCTCCTTTACATGGACTGCCCATTCTTCCAGCTCTTCCCGGTTGTAGCGGTAAAGGTATCTGACTTCGCGCCAATTTTGATCTTTTTTCTTGTTCCAGCCGTAGACATTTCTGCCATGAAAACGAACTAGCACTTTATCAGAACGTGTTGTCTCAAGAACCGTCGGAATCGAGCCTTGCCCTGCCTGCGGTTCATCGCATATGCTGTGAATCCAGTTTTCACGTTTCATAAAGGAGATCGTCTTATCCCTCATTTCCGGTGTAAACCAAGATTGATGACGGAATTCCAATGCACAAGGAATATCCCCCATCTGTTCTTTCGCCCATCGTAAATAGTCGACATGATCCCTTTTGCAGTCAAACCATGGCGGAAACTGAAAGAGAACCATCGCTAGCTTCCCAGAAGCGTAATATGGCTCTATTGAGTCGCGAAAAGCTTGAAACATTTCTGTTTTATTTTGAAAAGGAATGTCCCCCCGCTGGTGGCCGGTCATTCCCTGATAAGCTTTCACGATGAATTGAAACGAATCCGGCGTTTCATCGACCCACCTTGCAGTGTTTCGTACAGGCTGAATCGCATAAAAAGCAGAATCAACTTCCACTACCGGGAAATGTCCTGCATATGCTTTTAATTTTTCCCTTGGAGGTGTGTGAGACAAATATAAGCTATCATGATCTCCCCACCCGGTTACGCCAATTATAATCATGGAAGCACCTCTCATACAAACATGATAGCATATCGCTGGAGTTATGAGTATTTAAACTCGTTTAAGTGCTTATATTTGGTTTATAGTCTCTAATTTGATTTATGTTCCTTTATTTTCGATTATGAGCCCTTCACTTAATTTATGAATAAATCTCGATACAAAAAACCGCCTGCCGGCCGGCAGGCGGTATTCAAATATTATCCAATTGAACCTTCCATTTCAAATTTGATCAGACGGTTCATTTCAACTGCGTATTCCATTGGAAGCTCTTTTGTAAATGGCTCGATAAAGCCCATTACAATCATTTCTGTTGCTTCTTCTTCAGAAATACCGCGGCTCATTAAATAGAATAACTGCTCTTCGGACACTTTTGAAACTTTTGCTTCATGCTCCAATGAAATATTATCATTTAAGATTTCATTGTATGGGATTGTGTCTGAAGTAGATTGATTATCCATAATGAGTGTATCACATTCGATATTAGCACGAGCACCATCCGCTTTTCGTCCGAAGTGAACGATTCCTCGGTACGTTACTTTTCCACCCTGTTTTGAAATCGATTTTGAAACGATTGTGGATGAAGTATTTGGTGCAAGGTGAATCATTTTTGCCCCTGCATCCTGATGTTGCCCCTTACCGGCAAGCGCAATCGATAATGTCATTCCGCGGGCGCCTTCCCCTTTCAATATGACAGCCGGGTACTTCATTGTAAGCTTAGAGCCAATATTGCCGTCAATCCATTCCATTGTAGCGTTTTCTTCACAAACAGCTCGCTTTGTTACAAGGTTATAAACATTGTTTGCCCAGTTTTGAATCGTTGTATAACGGCAGTACGCATCTTTCTTAACGATGATTTCAACGACGGCACTGTGAAGAGAGTTTGTTGTGTAAACAGGTGCAGTACATCCTTCAACATAATGAACATGTGCACCTTCATCAACGATAATCAGCGTCCGCTCAAACTGTCCCATATTTTCTGAGTTGATTCGGAAATAAGCTTGAAGCGGAGTATCTACTTTCACACCTTTTGGAACGTAAATGAACGAACCGCCGGACCATACGGCAGAGTTAAGTGCGGCAAATTTATTATCGGTAGGCGGAACCACCTTTGCCCAGTGCTCACGGAAAATATCCTCGTTTTCTTTCAGCGCCGAGTCAGTATCTTTAAAAATAATTCCCTGCGCTTCAAGGTCTTCCTTCATGTTGTGATAAACAACTTCGGATTCATATTGAGCAGAAACGCCTGCCAAATACTTTTGCTCGGCTTCCGGTATGCCCAGTTTATCAAATGTTCGTTTAATTTCTTCCGGAACCTCATCCCAAGAACGTCCAGAACGCTCTGTAGGTTTTACATAGTATGTGATTTCATCAAAGTTTAATGAAGATAAATCTCCGCCCCATTGCGGCATCGGCATGCTATAGAAATGCTCCAATGATTTCAAACGGAAATCAAGCATCCATTGAGGCTCGCCCTTCATTTTAGAAATTTCCTCCACAATTTCACGCGTTAACCCGCGCTTTGATCGGAATACGGAAACGTCTTTATCGGCAAAGCCATATTTATAATCACCGATTTCAGGCATTTTTTTAGCCATTGTCGTTTTCCTCCCTTTGCACAAATAAGGGTAAGCAACCCTTTCTGCTATTTATTTTGTTCCTGTTCCATCAAGCCTTTCTCCATTGCTTTCCATGCTAAAGTTGCACATTTGATCCTGGCAGGGAACTTTGAAACACCTTGCAGTGCTTCAATATCCCCTAAATCCAGATCTTCATCATACTCTTTCCCTTGCATCATATTCGAAAATATTTTAGAAAGCTTCATGGCTTCTTCAATCTTTTTCCCCTTAATGGCCTGAGTCATCATCGAAGCGGATGACAACGAGATGGAACAGCCTTCACCTTCGAATTTGGCATCAATGACTTTTCCGTCCTCCACTTTCATCGTCAAATGAATTCTGTCACCGCAAGTAGGGTTGTTCATATTGACTGTTAAGCTGCCATCCTCTAAAACCCCTTTGTTTCGAGGGTTTTTATAATGATCCATTATTACCTGGCGATAAAGGGTATCTAAATTGTTAAAAGACATCGCTGAAATACTCCTTTGTTTTGACAAGCCCTTTCACCAGCTTATCAATGTCTTCTTCTGTATTGTATAAATAGAAGCTTGCACGGGCAGTTGCGGAAACATCGAGCCATTTCATAAGCGGCTGTGCGCAATGGTGGCCTGCACGCACGGCAATTCCTTCAGCATCCAATACAGTAGCCACATCATGTGGATGAACGTCTTCAATGTTAAAAGTAACAAGACCTGCTCGCTTTTCCGGATCTTTCGGTCCGTAAATGGTTATTCCTTCTACTTCGGAAAGTTTCTTAAGCGCGTAAGAAACCAGTTTATGTTCATGTTCCAAAATATTTTCAAGGCCAATATCCTGAAGAAAATCAATTGCAGCACCTAATCCGATTGCACCCGCAATAATTGGCGTGCCTCCTTCAAATTTCCATGGAAGCTCTTTCCATGTAGACTCATAAAGTCCGACGAAGTCGATCATTTCTCCGCCAAATTCAACCGGCTCCATATTTTCGAGAAGGTGCTTTCTCCCGTATAATACCCCGATTCCGGTTGGACCACACATCTTATGGCTCGAAAAAGCAAAGAAATCGCAATCAAGGTCCTGAACATCAATCTTCATATGGGGTGCACTTTGTGCTCCGTCTACTACCATTATTGCGCCGTTTTCATGCGCGATTTTCGCAATTTCTTTAATAGGGTTAATAGACCCAAGAACATTTGAAACATGCACGATCGACACGATTTTTGTATTTGGAGTGATTGTCTTGCGCACATCGTCAAGACTGATTGTTCCATCTTCTTGAAGAGGTAAATATTTTAATGTTGCTCCAGTATATTTCGCCGCTTGCTGCCAAGGAATTATATTGCTGTGATGCTCCATGTAAGAGATCACTATCTCATCGCCTTTTGTCAAGTTGGCACGCGCGTAGCTTGCAGCAACCATATTTAAAGCGGTTGTTGTTCCTCTCGTAAAAATAACTTCTTCTGTAGATTTTGCATTAATAAATTTTCTTACCTTTTCACGAGCTCCCTCATAAGCGTCAGTAGCCCGTGTTCCGAGAGTATGAACTCCGCGGTGTACATTTGAATTGTACTCGCGGTAATATCTATCTAAAGTTTCAATAACCGAAATGGGCTTTTGTGAAGTGGCTGCATTATCCAAATAAACAAGCGGATTCCCATTGACTTCCTGATCAAGGATCGGAAACATTTTGCGAATATCCTGGACATTCATTATTTTACTTTCCTTTCAATGACATTCACGAGCTGTTTTTTCACGCCTTCTATTGGAAGTTCGTTGACAACAGGTGCCAGGAAGCCGTGAATAATCAATCGCTCAGCTTCTGTTTTTGGAATTCCGCGGCTCATTAAATAGTAGAGCTGCATCGGATCAACACGGCCGACAGATGCTGCGTGGCCTGCCGTTACATCATCTTCATCGATCAATAGGATCGGGTTGGCATCACCGCGTGCTTTTTCACTTAGCATTAACACCCGTGACGTCTGCTCAGCGTTTGATTTTGATGCACCGTGTTCAATTTTTCCGATTCCATTAAAGATTGAAGTGGCACTGTCCTTCACAACACCATGCTTTAAGATATATCCTTCAGAAGATTTTCCGAAATGGATAACCTTTGTCGTAAAATTTTGAATTTGATCACCGCGACTGACAACTACTGTTTTTGTGTCGCCGAGTGATCCATCACCAACAAGGTTCGTTATATTTTCGGATATCGTGTTTCCATCATTCATTAACCCAAGCGCCCATTCAATCCGTGCGTCTCTTTCCGCTACACCACGGCGATTCACGTATGTCGTCACACCATCGGCAAGAGTATCGACAGCTCCATATTGTACTTTTGCATTTGTTTTAGCAATTACTTCTGTAACGATATTGAAAACACTGTCCGCTCTTTCCATTGTTGAGACATAGTTTTCAACATAAGTTACCGAACTGTTGTCATCTGCAACAACGAGGACGTGGTTAAACATGTTTGCTTCTTCATCATCATGGATAAAGACAGCTTGAATTGGTTCAGAAACTTCCACGTTTTTCGGAACATACAGGAACGCCCCGCCATTAATAAGGGCTGCATGGAGAGCAGTTAAACGGTGCTCATCCGGTTTAACGGCCGTTTTCATTAAATGCTTTTCCAAAAGATCGCCATATTCGCGAACTGCTGTAAAAATATCCGTGAAAACAACGCCTTTTTCTTGCAATTCGTTCGATAATGACAAATAAGCAGGGCGATTATTTCGCTGGATATATAAATTTTTATTGCTTGCTTCGAGATCAATTAATGATCTTACTTCTTCCGTAAGTTCATTTAATGATGGGAAATCTTCACTTCTTACAACATGCTTGTTGAACTGTGTGAAGTTCCATTTATCGATTTTCGTTTTATCAGGCTTTGGCAGCGGCAATTGGTCAACCATTGATAGAGCCTGTAAACGCAATTCTGTGAGCCAAGCCGGTTCGCCCATTTCTTTTGAAAACGAGCTTACATACTCCTGGTCGAATGGTAATTTTATTTCTGTAGTCATTGTTATCCCCCTAACACTTACGCTTCTTGCCCAACTGTTTCGTCTTCAATGCCAAGTTCCTTCTTGATCCAGTCATATCCTTCCGCTTCTAAGCGTAGTGCGAGTTCAGGCCCGCCTGATTTAACAATACGGCCCTGCATCATAACATGCACAAAATCAGGAGTAATGTAGTTTAAAAGACGCTGATAGTGAGTAATAATTAAGCAGCCGAAATTTCCGCCCCTCATTTCGTTAATGCCTTTTGACACAACTTTTAAGGCGTCAATGTCAAGTCCGGAGTCAATTTCATCCAGAATGGCGATTTTCGGCTCAAGCATCATTAACTGGAGAATTTCATTCCGTTTTTTCTCCCCGCCTGAAAACCCTTCATTTACATATCGCTGTGCCATATCCAAGTCCATTTCTAATAATTCCATTTTGCTGTCCATTTTACGGATAAATTTCATTAAAGAAATTTCATTTCCTTCACCAAGACGGCTGTTAATCGCTGATCGCAGAAAATCGGCATTTGTTACGCCGCTGATTTCACTGGGATATTGCATAGCAAGAAACAGGCCGGCACGTGCACGTTCATCCACTTCCATTTCTAAAACGTCCTGGCCATCAAGAGTAATGCTGCCTTTTGTTACTTCATATTTTGGATGTCCCATGATAGCTGAAGATAACGTTGATTTACCAGTACCATTAGGCCCCATAATCGCATGGATTTCTCCGCCTTTAACTTCAAGGTTTACACCTTTTAAGATCTCTTTTCCATCAATTTCTACATGTAGGTCTTTAATTGTTAATGTAGATCCTGCCATTATAATACCTCCGTTACGAAAAGAAAGAATTGTATCTGTCGGCTTTTTAAGACCGCATACTATCTATTCTCATTTTATTCTCATTACAATCTTATAACAACTGAAAAGTGTTAGCAACTTTTTCAGATATTAAATGTTGACGGGGACGTGTACGAAGCGCCATTCTTATTCTCGTACTAAAATGCATGTCCACAGAATTTTTTTCCCCATTGTTTTGCTTGTATGCATATAAGTTAAAAACCAGTGCACAATTTGCACTGGTTTCCTTTTTTCTTCGTTATTATTATTGGTTGCATCTCTAGAAATGAAATTTTCGTACTATATCCGCAATGATCCGTTGGCTTTTTAAATATTCTTTTTCACGCTTTTTTTCTATCCGCAATCGTACATCATGCTTCCGGCAGTAAACTTCGTATCCAACACCATGAGCTGCCTGCATAGCTTTTTCCATTCCGCTTGTATAGTTCAGCTGTAAATGACTGATAACGAATCCTTCCCTTCGTTTTTTTCGCTTGTTGGCGATTGTTGAACAATCTAATGTTAACACTCTTTTATTATCCGGTTCAAAAGCGAAAAAACGGTAAATACGCCGTTATTTTGGAATAGGAAAGGATTGAATGTAGCGGTGCTTCCATTTTCACAGAATTTTTTAAGAATCCTGCCAAATGGAACCCCGAATGGCTCTTTCATTTAATTAGGCTTGAAAATATATGAAACAGCAGGCACCATTTTTGATGCCTGCCCACCAATTATTATTCAGATACCGGTACAACGGCACCTTTATATTTTTCAAGGATGAAGTCCTGAATTTCTTTCGAATGAAGAACTTCAACAAGAGTTTTAATTTCTTCCTTATTCTCGTCACCTTTGCGAACCGCAATGATGTTCACATACGGTGAATCTTTATCTTCGATTGCAATTGAGTCTTCAATTGGATTCAATCCGGCATCAATGGCATAGTTGGAGTTTATAAGGACTGCATCGCCTTCGCCATTGTTAAAAATTTGCGGAAGCAATGAAGGTTCATATTCTGCATCAAACTTTAACTTTTTAGGGTTGTCGACTATATCTTCAATAGTCGCCTCTGTTTTATTAACGCCTTCTTTTAAAGTAATAAGACCTTCTTTTTCAAGCATTGATAAAATACGGCCATGGTCAGCGACAGAGTTGCTTATGATGATGTGCGCTCCTTCAGGAAGCTCATCAAGGCTTTTATATTTCTTAGAATAAACTCCGATTGGTTCGATATGAATTCCGCCGGCATTTACAAAATCATAGCCATGTTCTTTCTTTTGTGCTTCTAAATAAGGAATGTGCTGGAAATAGTTTGCATCAAGTTCTTTATCATCCAGTGCCTTGTTTGGTAAAACATAGTCTTGGAATGTTTCAATTTTTAGATCGATTCCTTTTTCAGCCAGCAACGGTTTAGCTTTTTCTAAAATTTCAGCGTGCGGCACGTTAGATGCTCCTACAACTAATTCTTTTTTGCCTTCTTCTTTGCCTTCTTTTCCGCCTTCTCCACCTGTTGAAGCCTTGTCAGAGTTTCCGCAAGCAGCTAATACCAGCGCAACTGCAAGAGCTAAAATGAAACTTAACCATTTCTTCATGTTCATCTCTCCTTTAACGTTTGTCTATTTTTGACGTAAAATAATCTCCAATAAATTGGATAATAAATACGATAATTAAAATGATAACTGTTGCCATAAAGGTTACATCAAATCGATTGCGCTGGAATCCTTCCAGATAAGCAAGGTTTCCAAGTCCGCCGGCACCGATTACGCCTGCCATTGCTGTGTAGCTGACTAACGCAATGGCCGTAACCGTTATCCCGGATACGAGAGCAGGCATCGATTCAGGAAGCAGAACTTTCCATATGATAGTACTTGTTTTCGCTCCCATCGATTTCGCCGCTTCGATCACGCCTTTGTCAATTTCCCGAAGGCCAATTTCCACCATTCGTGCATAAAACGGAGCTGCCCCAATAATTAGCGCCGGCAGTGCCGCATTTTCCCCAATCATCGTTCCGACAATCAATTTTGTAAATGGAATCAACAAAACAATCAAAATGATAAACGGAATAGAGCGAAAAATATTGACAAATGCACTGGTGACCGTATTAATAGCTTTGTTTTCCCATAAATTCCCTTTTGAAGTAAGGAAAAGCAATAATCCGAGAATGACTCCCAATATGAAAGTTGCCAAAACGGAAATAGCTGTCATGTAGAGCGTTTCGAATGTTGCTTCCCACATTTTCTCCCAGTTAACGTTTGGCAGCAATGTTTCAAGCATGATTGATCACCTCCACTCCAACTTGCAGTGAGCGGATATAATCAACCGCTTTTGTTATCTCTTCATCTTCACCATCTATGTGAATAAATAAAGTGCCATAAGACCCGTTTTGGGTTTGCGAAATTTTGCCCTGCAAAATATTCGCCGTAACCTGGTAATTACGTATAAGGTTTGTCATAAGCGGCTGTTGAGCAGCATCCCCGACAAACGTCAGCTTGACTACTTGTCCATGCGGATAGCTATCAAGCAAGTGCTGAACGGTTTCTTTTGTTTCCTCAGGTTCTGTAACCTGTTGAACAAACCTCTTTGTAATCGGCTGCTGAGGGTTCTTAAATACTTCCAGGACAGATCCGAGTTCAACGACTTTGCCGCCTTCCATGACCGCAACGCGATGGCATATTTTTCTGATGACATGCATTTCATGCGTAATCAGGACGATGGTTAAACCTAACCGCTTATTTATATCCACAAGCAATTCAAGAATGGAATCGGTTGTTTGCGGATCCAATGCAGATGTTGCTTCATCACACAAAAGGACTTTTGGATTGTTGGCAAGTGCCCTGGCAATACCAACTCTTTGCTTTTGTCCGCCGCTGAGCTGAGAAGGGTATGCATCTTCTCTTCCTTCAAGCCCGACAAGCTTTATTAACTCATCCACGCGTTTAAGCCGTTCTGTTCGATTGACTCCTGCAATTTCAAGGGGAAATGCGATATTTTCGCGAACGGTGCGAGACCAAAGCAAGTTGAAGTGTTGGAAAATCATGCCGATTTCGTGGCGGGCTTTTCGCAGCTCACTCCCTCTGATTTTTGAAACTTCCCTGCCCGCTACTGTGATGGAACCTTCTGTCGGAATTTCAAGACCGTTCAGCATCCGGATTAATGTACTTTTACCGGCGCCGCTATAGCCAATGACTCCAAAGATCTCTCCTTCTTTTATCTCTAGGTTGACATTATCAACCGCTTTCACTTGGCCGTGTTTGGAAGGATAAATCTTTTTCACGTTTTTTATTGTAATCAAATGATTCACCTTCTTTATATCCGAGTTAACACATAGATCGTTATCATTTTGTAATCTCAGGCTGCTTATTGGTGTTTCAACTTATATTTCAACAGGAGACGGAAATTCATTCGGCATTTCCGCTGCTCGCCCTGTTCGGATTATATAAAAAGCCTTTCTGCACATGAGCAGAAAGGCTTTATCATTATCTATCCTTTCTCTCATCTTTCAAAGCTTATGCTTTGTGTGAATTGGCACCATTTCACTGCATAAATGGCAGTGACGGTTGCCGGGTTTCATAGGGCACATCCCTCCACCTCTCTTGATAAGAGCGAAACATCATTCTCTATTCAATTAATAATTTAATAGATTTAAGCAACAATTAATTACAAACGTTATCCTATCACGGATATAAAAAGGTGTCAATGACATATTTTTGCATTATTATTTGTTGATTATAAGTCATTTTTTGAATTTCTAAGCTTTTGCGGAGAGTGATGTAATACCTGTAGCCGCTTCAATTGCCTGCTCAAGGTCTTCAATTAAGTCATCCACATGCTCGATGCCGACTGAAAGACGAATGAGATCCTCAGGAACCCCGGCAGCTTTTAATCCTTCAGCATCTAACTGCTGATGAGTAGTGCTTGCCGGATGGATGATTAAACTTTTTGCATCTCCGACATTGGCAACATGCGCCCAAAGTGTTAGAGAATTGATCAGTTTGGCGCCGGCCTCCCGTCCTCCTTCGATTCCGAAAACAACGATTGAGCCAGCTCCTTTTGGCAAATACTTTTCTGCAAGAGCTTTATCAGGATGGCTTTCATGTCCTGGATACAAAATCCATTTTACAGCCGGATGGTTTTCCAAATAGCTGACGATTTTTTGTGCGTTTGCAACGTGTTCTTTCATCCGCACATGGAGCGTCTCCAGACCCAAAGTGAATTGGAAAGCATTTTGCGGGCTTAATGCCGGGCCCAAATCTCTAAGAAGCTGAACACGGGCTTTTACAATATAAGCGAGAGGACCAAGCGCCTCACTGTAAACAATATTATGATAGCTTGGATCCGGTTCAGTGAAACCAGGGAATTTTGGTGAATTCCAATTGAATTTTCCGCCATCGACAATAATTCCGCCTAATGTTGTTCCATTTCCTACAATCCATTTTGTTGCAGAATGGATGACAATATCGGCTCCATGCTCGATTGGACGGCAAAGGTATGGGGTGGCAAATGTATTATCAATTATCAACGGAATTCCCGCTTCATGGGCAATATTTGCAACTTTTTCAATGTCCAGCACTCTTAAAGAAGGGTTCCCGATTGTTTCAGCAAAAACAGCCTTTGTTTTTTCCGTAATAGCCTTGCGGAAATTTTCCGGATCGGTAGAATCAACCAACTTAACATTGATGCCATATTTCGGAAGCGTAACAGTAAATAGGTTGTACGTTCCTCCATATAGATTGGAAGCTGCTACAATTTCGTCTCCTGCTTCAGCAATATTTAAGATAGCGAGAGTGATGGCAGTCTGTCCGCTGGCAAGTGCCAACGCGCCAACACCGCCTTCAAGCAATGCAACCCTCTCTTCGAATACTGTGACAGTTGGATTGTGAATCCGTGTATAAATATAGCCAGGCTCTTTTAATGCAAATAGATTTGCAGCATGTTCCGTATTCTTAAATTGATAAGCGTTATTTTGATAGATTGGCACAGCTCTTGCCCCTGTTACCGGATCAGGAGATAACCCCCCGTGAACTCCTAATGTTTCAAGGCGATAATTCTTTTGTTTTTCTGTCATCATCAACTCTCCTTAAAATTAATGAAAATTTTTTCAAAATATAGATAAAAAAACCCTCTTCCATAAGAAGAGGGGTCTTGATCATCTCTTCTTATCTTTCAGAGCGGCTGCTCTGCTGGAATTAGCACCGTGTATAAAACCGGTTGCCGGGCTTCATTGGGCCAGTCCCTCCGCCGCTCTAGATAAGATTATAATTTTTTCCGTCAAACTAGTTAGAATATTTAAAATGATATTATCATCTTTTATTCTCATAGTCAACTAATATTATCCTTTTAGTAAGAAATTAATTTCAGCATTAATATATTCCTTGTTATTTGTTAATACCTCTATCACACGTTCGACATTAAAAATAACAATACCGATCATTTCCCGAGAAATATGTCAAATCATACAACTTCACGATTATTCTAGTTTTATTTAGTCTAAAAAAAAAAATGAACCAGGATTAAAACACCTGATTCTTCATTAACTTAATGTCGTTTTAATTTTATCCAATAAATAAGGAACAGAACGAAGAGCATAGATTTTTTCCATCAATTCCCCATCTTTTACCAAAAGTAAACACGGCACACTTTCAATTGAAAGCTCTTTTGCAAGATCGGGCATATAATTTAAATCCGCTTTACCGAAGGGAATCAACGGCAGTAATTCTGAAACAACTTCAAGCATCTTTCCTCCAACCTGGCATGTTCCGCATAAAGGAGTATAAAAATAGATCGCTGCTGTTTTTTTATCTTTCACTGAATTTTTTATATCTTGCTGTGTCCATTCCTTCATCTTAAAAATAATCATCCTTTTTTAAATAATGGGTGTGAACATCAATGTTCGCTCCTAATAGTACGGTTGCTAAATGATGTTCCGGCGCAGTCGCTACTTCCCTGTACATCCTGTCAATGTATAAATGTTCAGCGTTAGGAAATTCCCTTTTTAATAGCTTGCGCAGCTTTTCACCTGCTTCATCTGAATCAACAAGTATATAAACATCCTTTTCAAAAAGGAGATCAATCCATTCATCAAGCTTTGTCATACTGATTGTTCCATTTGTGCAAAAAATTTCAACAGGCTCCTTTACAATGCTTTTGACTTTTCTTTTATCAGATTTTCCTTCAACAATTAAGACTTTCTCAATTTTTTCTTCGATCATCTTTATCACCTGTGAATAGAGTAATATTCTTACATCACCATATTCAGTTTTCGTTCTTTTTGTGTAATCTCCTCCATTGCAGATAACTCTATTGTTACTTATTTTTAGAATGATTGCAAAAGACAAGCCTTGGAAATACGTTTGTAAAAATCATGAAAAAAACGCCTTGAAACTTCAAGGCGCTTTCAAAATTAATCTTCTTTTATCATTTCTTCATATTGTTCAGCTGTCATTAAGTTGTCGACTTCACTTATATCAGATGGTTCGATTACAATCATCCATGCTTTTTCATACGGAGATTCATTTACAAATTCAGGGTTGTCATTCAATTCTTCATTTACTTCTACAACCGTGCCGCTAATCGGCGCATATAATTCGGAAACAGTTTTTACAGATTCGACGCTACCAAATGGCTCATCGGCAGTCACTTTGTCTCCTACTTCAGGAAGTTCAACGAAAACAATGTCGCCGAGTTCTGACTGTGCAAAGTCAGTGATTCCTACGCGCACCTTGTCCCCTTCTACTTTTACCCACTCGTGCTCTTCAGAATAACGCAACTCTTTTGGTGTATTCATATGATAATCCCTCCAAAATTAATTCATATTCCATAATCGAATAATAACAATTATTCACCTATGTTTGCCAATAAAAACTAATATCTTCAATATTTTCTTATGATAACCACATTTTTTCAAATTCTTCTTCTTTAAAACCAACTGTTACTTTATTGCCGTCGGTTACAATGGGACGTTTGATTAACATGCCGTCTGAAGCTAACAAATCAAGCAGTTCGTCTCGTGAGGCCGTTTTTATTTTGTCCTTTAAGCCTAATTCACGATATTTTTGACCGCTTGTATTAAAAAACTTTTTCAACTCAAGTCCGCTTTTTTCGATCATTTCTTCTAATTCCGCACGTGAAGGAGGAGTTTCTGCAATATGTATTTCTTTAAAGGCTATATTATGGGCTTCAAGCCACTTTTTCGCCTTCCTGCAAGTGCCGCATTTTGGATACCAATAAAAAGCTAATGCCATTCATCCACCACCCAATGTTATCTTATCCAAAAATTAATCGGTCAATGTCATAGTACCATAATAGTTGTAAATTTCCTAACATTGAGTGACATTCTTCTAATTTTTCCTGCAGTAAAATTTACAAAGAAAAAGCTCCCTCGTGAAGAGAAGGGAGCCACTTGTATTACACGATATAACGTTCTGCTTCAATTAATTTGTCTGCAGCTTCACGTTTTTTGGCAATTACATTAATTGGTGTATGTCGGGTGAATTTACGCAGTGCAGAAAGGAGCATGCGGAGCGTATCACCCTGTTCAGCTGCAACAATCGTTTCTTTCGCATGTTGTTCAATTTCATTGAACGCTTCCTGACAAAAAATTTGCGTATAAAGAAGCTTTTGTTTGCTCTTTTCTAAGCCGAATTTATCAATCGCTTTTTCTGTACGCAATACAGCTGATTCCATTGCGTACACATTTGATACAATATCAGCAATATTAACAAGGATCTCCTGTTCTTTTTCAAGGGCTTTGCCATATTTTTGTACTGCAAGGCCTGCAGCAAGCAAGCCGATTTTTTTCGCATTTTTCACTAAGTATTTTTCTTGTGCAAGCGGCTCATTTCCTGGTTCTTCCGGCATTAGCATTATTAATTCTTCCTGAATGGATTGTGCCTTCTGAAGAAGCGGAAGTTCGCCTTTCATTGCTTTGCGAAGAAATGTTCCTGGAACAAGAAGACGATTGATTTCGTTAGTTCCTTCAAAAATGCGGTTGATCCGGGAATCACGGTAAATTCTTTCAATCTCATATTCCGCCATGAAACCGTACCCGCCGTGGATTTGAACTCCTTCGTCAGCAATATAATCAAGGACTTCTGTTGCAAAAAATTTATTTAGAGAGCACTCGATCGCATATTCAGCAATCGACTTTGCTGCTTCTAAACCTTCTTTTATTTGTTGATCCGTTAATTTGTTCATGCGCTCCTCAAACAAACCAACTGTGCGGTAAACGGAGCTTTCAGCAGCATACAGCTTGGAAGCCATCGTGCCCAGTTTTTCTTTTGTTAAGTTAAATTGTGCAATTGGTGTTTTAAACTGCCGTCGCTGATTTGCATATTGAACAGTTATTTCAAATGCACGCTTCGAACCTCCCACTGCACCAACTCCAAGTTTATAGCGTCCAATATTCAAGATATTAAATGCAATGACATGCCCTTTTCCCGGTTCACCGAGAAGGTTTTCTTTCGGTACAAGAGCATCTTGCAGAATTAATGTCCGGGTAGAGGAACTTTTAATCCCCATTTTCTTTTCTTCTGCGCCTGTTGAAACGCCGGGGAATTCTCTTTCTACGATGAAGGCAGTGAAATGCTCGCCGTCAATTTTTGCGTAAACGATAAATACATCTGCAAAGCCGGCATTTGTAATCCATTGTTTTTCACCGTTTAACACATAGTGAGTGCCTTCTGCATTTAATTTTGCTGTCGTTTTGGCACCAAGTGCATCAGAGCCAGAGCCCGGTTCTGTTAAGGCGTAGGCCGCAATCTTTTCACCTGTTGCCAGAAGCGGCAAGTATTTTTGCTTTTGTTCTTCATTTCCGAAAAGGACAATTGGAAGAGAGCCGATTCCAACATGTGCACCGTGGGAAATGGAGAAACCGCCGGCACGAGACATTTTCTCCGCGATGAGAGCTGAACTTATTTTATCAAGCCCGAGACCACCGTATTCTTCAGGTACGTCTGCACCTAATAACCCTAATTCCCCTGCTTGCTTTAATAATTTTACAGATCGGTCAAACTCATGGTTTTCCAAGTGTTCAATTTCAGGAACAACTTCATTCACAACGTAATCTTCTGTTGTCTTTGCAATCATTTTTTGTTCATCGTTGAAATCTTCAGGAGTGAAGACTTGATGAGATGAAATATCTTCAATTAAAAAGCTTCCGCCTTTTACTAAGCTTTCTGTATCGTACGACATTTTATTTTTCCTCCATTCATTATTTAGAATGAACACCTGCGGATCTCCCAATTATGTGATTACAGCAATTCGAAAACTCCGGCTGCCCCCATACCGCCGCCGATACACATTGTTACAACACCAAATTGTTCATTTCTTCTTCTTAATTCATGAATAAGCGAAAGAGTCAGCTTTGCTCCCGTACATCCAAGCGGATGGCCGAGGGCAATTGCACCGCCGTTCACGTTGACTTTTTCTTCATCGAGTCCAAGTTCACGAATGATCTGCAACGATTGTGATGCAAATGCTTCGTTTAATTCGAATAAGCTGATGTCTGATAATTGCAATCCGGCGAGTTTTAACGCTTTAGGAATGGCTACTACAGGTCCGATTCCCATTATTTCCGGAGGCACGCCGCCGACAGCAAATGATCTGAATTTGGCCAGAGGCTTTAAGCCGATTGATTCGGCTTTTTCACGGTCCATTACCATAACTGCCGCAGCTCCATCACTTGTTTGCGACGCATTTCCCGCTGTAACAGTCCCGTTAACGGAGAATACAGGTCGAAGTGTTGCCAGCTTTTCCAAATTTGTATCCAAGCGGACACCTTCATCTGTCGTAAACTTGATCGTTTTCTCAACTAACTTATTGTTTTTATCAACGGACCTTATCGTTACATCGACCGGAACAATTTCTTCTTCAAATTTGCCTTCCTGAATGGCTTTTGCCGCTTTTTGATGGCTTCTCACTGCAAAAGCATCTTGGTCTTCACGAGAAATTCCGTATTTTTTTGCCACCTCTTCCGCTGTATGACCCATGCCCATATAATATTCCGGTGCTGTTTCTGCAAGCCTGGCATTAGGGCGCACAACATGGCCCATCATCGGAACCATGCTCATTGATTCTACTCCTCCGGCAATAATGGTGTCAGAGAAGCCAACCATGATCCTTTCAGCTGCATAAGCGATCGATTGGAGGCCCGATGCACAATAGCGGTTGATGGTAATGGCAGGCACCGTATGAGGAAGGCCTGCCAGAGCCCCGATATTTCTAGCCACATTCATTCCCTGTTCTGCCTCAGGCATGGCACATCCAATAATCAAATCGTCGATATTTCCTTGATAATTGCCGGCGCGTTTTATCGTTTCTTTCACAACCAGCGCGCCTAAATCGTCAGGACGTACATTGGCAAGCGTTCCCTTTTTCGCCTTCCCAACCGGAGTACGTGCACCGGCCACGATTACCGCTTCTCTCATTTCGTTCCCTCTCTTTCTAAAAATGTAGAGAATTCTATGTTTTTATTAATCTATTAAACTCAATGTTATTTAGTTGCGAAGTGGTTTGCCTTTGAGAAGCATATGCTGCATTCTGGCTTGTGATTTTGGTTCTCCGACAAGGCTTAGGAATGCTTCTCTTTCGAGATCAAGCAAGTACTCTTCATCCACTTCTGTTCCAAACGGCACTTTTCCTCCGGCAATGACATATGCAAGTTTTTTCGCTATTTTCAAATCATGCTCTGAAATATAGCCCGAGTAGTACATTGACTGTGCACCGAGAAGCATTGTTGCATAACCGGTTTCTCCAACAACCGGGATTTTTTTTCGAACAGGCGGTTTATAGCCTTTTTCATAAAGCGCCAGTACAGCCTGCTTCGCTTCATACAGAAGATGATCGCCGTTAATGCTTATTCCGTCTGTTTGCTTTAGGAAATAGTTTTCGCGTGCTTCTTCCCCGGAAGTCGACACTTTCGCCATTGCAATCGTTTCAAATACTTTATTCGCAACCTTTTGCAAATCAATATCAATGCCGCTTGGAAGACTTTCAAGATGCTTAATATAAAGCTCTTTATTTCCGCCTCCGCCCGGAATAAGACCTACTCC
The DNA here is from genome assembly GCF_028888695.1 of Bacillus methanolicus. NCBI lineage: Bacteria > Bacillati > Bacillota > Bacilli > Caryophanales > Bacillaceae > Bacillus > Bacillus methanolicus. The sequence goes on from NZ_PNFF01000002.1 coordinate 28,287, forward strand.
AACTTCAACGAGACCCATGTATGTTTCTGATGAAGCCTGTATATGAGCTGCAGGCAAGCATATTTCTGCCCCTCCGCCAAGTGTCATACCAAATGGCGCCGCTACTACCGGCTTATTGGAATATTTAATCTTCATTGCAGCCTTCTGGAAATTGCGGACAACCATTTCAAGTTCAAAAAGATTGTCATCCTGAGCTTCCATAAGGATCATTGCCAGGTTGGCACCGACACAGAAGTTTTTCCCTTGATTTCCGATGACAAGACCTTTATAATTCTTTTCAACTTCATCAATCGCGAAATTGATCATTTGAAGAATATCAAGGCCGATGGCATTATTTGGAGAATGAAACTCAAGAAGCGCTACACCATCGCCAAGGTCTATCAAACTTGCACCGCTGTTCTTTTTAATGACACTCTTTTGTTTCTTAAGAAGATGAAGGTTGATTACTTTTGGATTCTCTTCTAAAAGCTTATATTCGCCGTTATGGTAGAAGTAAACCTTTCCGTCTTCTTCCTTATAGAAAGAACTGTACCCTTTTTCCACCACGTCTTTTACCCAAACAGGCACTTCTGTTCCTGAAGCTTCAAGCTTTTTCAATGATTTTTCAAGACCGATCGCATCCCACGTTTCAAACGGACCCAGTTCCCAACCAAATCCCCCCTTCATGGCTCTGTCAATTGCGACAATATCATCGGCGATTGTTCCAAGCAGCTCAGCAGCATAAACAAGAACCGGGCTAATAATATTCCATAACAAGCTTCCGGCACGATCATCAGCATATATAAGCGCTTTCATTTTGTTAGCAGTACCTTTTTCCTGTTTGCTCATTTCGGTAGCGGCTGTTGTTAATTTATTGCGCGGGCCGTATTCCAATGTTTTTGGATCCAATTCCAAAATTTCTTTGCCTTTCTTCAAGAAAAAGCCTTGACCGGACTTGCTTCCAAGCCAGCCTTTATTGAGCATTTCTTTCATGAAGGCAGGCACTTCAAATATTTCTTTTTCTTTGCCTTCAACTTGCTCATAAACGTTATTTGCGACATGGACAAACGTATCAAGTCCTACAACATCAAGAGTCCGGAAAGTGGCGCTTTTCGGACGGCCGATTAGCGGACCAGTAACGGAATCGACTTCTCCTACACTGTACCCGCCTATAAGCATTTCCTGAACAGTAACAAGAAGGCCGTATGTGCCAATCCGGTTCGCAATAAAATTCGGCGTGTCTTTTGCTTCAACAACTCCTTTTCCGAGAACATCTTCCCCAAATCGCTTCATAAAAGCTAAAACTTCCGAGGCTGTATCTTTTGTAGGAATCACTTCAAGCAGCTTTAAGTACCGGGGAGGGTTAAAAAAGTGGGTACCGAGGAAATGTTTCCTGAAGTCTTCTGACCGCCCCTCCGCCATTGCCTCAACAGAAATGCCGGAAGTGTTGGTGCTGACAATGCTGCTCGGTTTCCGGTATTGGTCCACTTTTTCAAATACTTGCTTCTTAATATTTAAATTTTCAACAACCACTTCAATAATCCAGTCAACTTCGCTTAACCGCTTCATGTCATCTTCAAAGTTCCCTGCTTCGATTAGGGCAAGATTTTTTTTTGAAGTGAGCGGGGCCGGCTTTTGCTTCAACAATTTTTGGAGTGCGGAAGAGCTGATTCTGTTTCGGACCTGCTTATCTTCAAGGGTCAAGCCTTTTGCTTTTTCTTCTTCATTTAACTCGCGAGGCACAATATCCAGCAATAATGTAGGTATGCCGATGTTAGCCAGATGTGCTGCAATGCCTGATCCCATTACTCCTGATCCAAGAACCGCTGCTTTTTGAATACGTTCGATCAACTTTGTCTCCCCCTTCGACATTTTGAATGAATACTCATTCATTTTTTGTCAAAAAAAATTTACCCGCGAAAGAGTTTTACTACTTTAAATATAAAATATTTAAAAAATTTCCGCAATATTATAAACAGAAAAACAAAAATTTTTAGAAAAAATATTTTTTTGTTTTGATTTTAGTAAATGGGCATTCTAAAATTGAAGCTTGCAGTATTGGAGCTTTTTACTGACATAACCTTGGAAATCGGGGGTAAAAGCTATGGCGAAAAGGAAAAAGAATCCTTCTAAAGGAGGAGTCAGCGCTGCCAGCGTAAAAGGCAACGCAGATCCTACAGTTGAAATGGACGGCGGCGGAAAAGTCAACAGCCAAAATAATCAGTATAAAAAATAGAATTGAGGCTGACCCAAAACAATAAGCCAGACACTTATGGGTCAGCCTCTCTCATTTCCTGTGGAAAAGGGGCGGAGCTACGCTAACAAAGATAGAAATGGCAACTTATCTCTAGCAAGATACTTGTTTAGCTTTGTAAATATTTATAGCTTGGCTTCGCTCACACCGCCTTATTATGTTGGTTTTGTTTTATAATGAAAGCTATTTTCCATGTTAGGGTTGTAGTTTAAAACTTATACTCATTTCTTATTTTTTTAAGATTCCTTTTAATACAAACGCAACGTTTGCCGGACGTTCTGCAAGGCGGCGCATAAAATAGCCGTACCAATCAGTTCCATATGGAACATAGACGCGCATTTTGTAGCCTTCGTTTGCAAGTTCTAACTGCCTTTCAGGGCGAATTCCGTAAAGCATTTGAAACTCAAATTGGCTGTTCGGGATATTATGCTCTTTTACAAGCTGTTTTGTATATTCGATGATCGCATCATCGTGTGTTGCAACGGCTGTATAATTGCCATTCAGCAAATGCATTTTGATGATCTTTTTAAAATTTTCATCCACGTCTTTTTTATCCGGAAAAGCGACTTCCGGAGATTCTTTGTATGCCCCTTTAACAAGACGAAGATTTGGCGAGTATTGATTCAAGTCTTCTATATCCTGAACAGTACGGTACAAATAAGCCTGGATAACCGTTCCGACATTGTCGTATTCAGATTTTAACTCTTTAAAAATATCGATCGTTTTTTGACAGCGGGAGAAATCTTCCATATCAATAGTAACAAATACGCCATTTTCCTTTGCTGTATCAAGAATGCGGCGCATATTTCGCATAACAACTTCATCGGAAATATCCAATCCCATCGAAGTCATTTTTAAAGAAAGCTGAGAGTCTAACTTTTCCCGGCCGATTGCTTTTATTGCTTCAATCGAATTATCAGCCATTTCATTTGCTTCTCTTTCATTATCAACAAACTCACCTAGATAATCGATCGTAACAACTAAGCCTTTTTTGTTCAGGTCTTTAATGACATTCACTGCTTGTTCGATTGTTTCTCCAGCAACAAAACGAGAGGCACCAAAGCGCAAGCCATATTTTTTTGCAAGTTTTGTTAAGGTTTTATTCTTAGATAAAAAGAGAAAGAAATCTCTCATTGCTTGTTCCATAATCTACCTCCATCTGAAAACGATTACATTTTTTGAAATTCAATTCAAATATTTTTTTATTTGAAATTTCCTTCTTAAATATTATCACTTATTATGTTTTTTGAATATGATTTCGCAAGAAAAAGATCGAATTTTGTCGGATAAAATATTTTTATAGTATAACAATTATTGGGGGCTTTATGTGCGATTACGACTATATTGTGAAGCTTAATATAATGAAAAAAGAGGGCAGGAACCCTCTAATGCAAAAAATTCTATATATTTCCATTGTTAGATGGAGGCAGACCCCTTTTAGTCATTCTTTTTTGCACGATGGGCTTCATTTAACTGCTTAATTTCTCCGATGAGTTGTTTCATTTCTTCCTTTGCGTCCGGGTATAATTCGTTCCAATGCTTGGCAAGGGAAGGCATAGATTTAGCAATATGAGTGTATAATGCCCATATTTTTACCTTTTCTTTCAACTCATCATTCGTTTCACCGAGTAACAGTTCGGTATATTTGTTAAGCAATGCATCAAACTGCCCTTTAAATCTTTCTTCCAAAATGGTCCCCTCCTCAAATATGCTGCTTGCGTTTTTCCTGATATTTTTCTCGTAAAGCGCACTTTTTTAATTGTGCTTCTTCAAAATCAGTTAGTAGCGGATCCATGTAAAACCCCGTCCTCTTTTAAGATGCATCTTCCTTTTCCATACGGAATGCACAGCGGTGTTCCAAATAACGGATCCATTGTAACCTCGCAGTCCATGCCAAATACATTTTTGACAAGGCTGCAATTAATAACACTTTCCGGTTTTCCCTGGGCATAAATCTTTTGATCCTTAATGGCGACAATATTGTGCGCATAACGGCACGCTAAATTTAAATCATGAAGAACCATTACAATTGTTCGTTTTTCTGTTTCGTTTAATTCAAAAAGCAAATCCAAAATCTCAATTTGATGGGCCATATCCAAATAAGTTGTCGGCTCATCCAACAATATAATATCCGTATCCTGAGCAAGAGTCATAGCAATCCAGGCGCGCTGACGCTGTCCGCCTGATAACGAATCGACAGTCCGGTCTTTTAAATGCTCTAAACCGGTTGCTCTTAACGCATTTCTTACCTTTGTTTCATCTTCGATTGTCCACTGTTTCAACCAAGATTGATATGGATACCTGCCTTGTTTCACCAACTGAAGAACTGTGAGGCCTTCAGGTGCTGACGGTGATTGCGGAAGAATTGCCATTCTCTTTGCTACCTCTTTTGTTGATAATTTCGATATGGCCTCCCCTTCAAGCAAAACGGCGCCTGATTTTGGTTTAAGAAGCCGGGCAATGGAATGCAGCAGTGTCGATTTTCCACAGCCGTTCCCTCCGATAAAAACAGTGATCTCACCCTTTGGAATTTTAAGGTCAAGTTCATTTATAATAATGGTTTCTCCGTATGAAAGTGTCAGCTTATTTGTTACAATCGCTTGCACCATTAATACCCGCTCCTTTACTATTTTTTCTTCAAACCTAAGAATCCCTTGTCTTAAACAATAAATATATAAAATACGGCGCCCCGATACTCGCTGTGAAGACACCGGCAGGTATTTCAAGTGGTGAAAACCAGTTGCGGCCCACTAAATCTGCAAGCATGACCATAATTCCGCCTAAAAGTGCCGATACCGGCAACAATGCTCCAAAGGCTGAGCCAACAAGCCTCCTTGCCATATGAGGTGCCATTAAACCGACAAAGCCGATTCCCCCTGCAAAAGCGACAGAACTGCCAATCAAACCTGTGCTGATCATCAGTAAAGTAAATCGCTGTCTTTGAACATGGCCCCCTAGACCGGTTGCGACATCATCGCCAAGCTCTTGGATATTAATATGCCTTGCATAAATAAAGGCTATTATGAGAAGAAGGACAGTCCATGGAACGAGAACTCCAACGCTTTTCCAGCTTGATCCGTAGACGGTTCCTGTAATCCAAATATTAGCCTGGCTCGTCTGGTAAATAGGGCCTAAAATCATCAATAAGGTTGTTAAAGCCTTCATCAGTGTCATGATTCCAATTCCAATAAGAACGAGCCTTACAGATGAAACCCCGTTTTTCCATGATAAGAAATAAACGAGAAAAGCAACGACAGCAGCTCCGCAGAATGCGGCTGCCGGCAGCCAACTAATGCTAACTGTCAAAGCATGGTTTTTATCACTAAAAACAGCTAAAAAACTGACAACTGCAACAGAAGCTCCCCCGGTTATTCCCAGGATGTCAGGAGATGCAAGCGGGTTTCGGACCATGCCCTGCAAAATTCCACCTGCGACTGAAAGCCCCATCCCGGCCATTAATGCAACGATGATTCTCGGCAGCCGGAATGACTGGATCACGAGGCGGTCCATTTCAGATCCTCCTCCGAACAACACTTGCAAAACAGTCAGAGGACTGATCTTCATCTCTCCTGTTCCTATGCTTAAAACAAAAACGAAAGCTGCCGTAAACAACAATCCGAAGAAAACAATCAGCCCTTTGTTATCGATTAAATATGATATTTTCCCTTTAAATATTCGAAGTTTTATATATTGTTTCATCGCCCATTGAACCCCTTTCTGGCAATATAAATAAAAAATGGGGTTCCTATAATGGCTGTCATGACACCGACCGGAACTTCCCGGGGCATCAAAATATATCTGGATGCAATGTCGGCTGCTATCAATAGCACTCCGCCCAGGACTCCTGAAAAAGGGATTACCCAGCGATGGTCAATTCCTACGATAAATCGGGTAAGATGCGGAACGATCATTCCTATAAATCCAATAGGTCCTGCAACGGCAACAGCCCCTCCTGAAAGAAGAATGACGATCATCCCAATGCCTATTTTTAAGAGCACTGTATTTAAACCAAGACCTTTTGCCACATCTTCTCCCATAGATAAAACATTCAATTTTGCTGCTATAAACAGCGAAGCTATCCAGCCAGCAGCTAAATATGGAAGAATAGCAATTAAATTTTCCATCTTTCTACCGGAAACGGATCCTGCAAGCCAAAATAACACTTGTTCTAAGGCGGCTTCATTTAACACGAGAAGACCCTGGGTAAAAGAAGAAAACATTGCCGTCATTGCGGCACCAGCTAGTGTCAGTTTCATCGGAGTTAATCCTTCCCGGCCAATGGAACCAACCAAATAAACACTTATAGTAGCTAAAGCTGCTCCCAAGAAAGAAAGCCACGTGAAAAAATGAAGATTCCCGATGCTTAACATCGTTACGCCAATTACGACCGCAACTCCGGCTCCTGCATTTACACCGAAAATATCCGGCGATGCAAGCGGATTTTTTGTTAACGTTTGCATTAAGACTCCTGAAATGGCTAAACTCGCTCCAACGGCAGCCGCAATGAATGCACGAGGAACTCTTGCCGATTGAATGACAAGATGTTCGTTTGATCCATTAAAGTTGGTAAATGCGTCAATAGCCATTTTCCAAGTTGTATCCGTATACCCGTATACAATGCTCGCACACATTAACAAAAACAGCAAAACAATGGCAATCAAAAACCCCATCCATTTTTGTCCTGTCTGTTTCAACAACATAGTCAAAACCTTCCAACCTGTTTATTTATCTATAATCCTTTTTTTTCATGTTTCAGTCTATTGTAATCAATTAAATCTGTCAACGAATTTGAAAATCATTATCAATTATTTGTTGACATTAGGTTAAGAATCATTTTATGATAAATCTGTAAGTGATAATGATTATCATAATTATTTAGGAGGGATACATAAAGATGAAAAGTTTTAAATCAATATTAGCCATTATCTCATTATTCTTGGTCTTCCTTCTTGCCGCTTGCGGAAATAATACAGAAGATAAGGCAGCTGAGAAAAAAGGAGACGGCAAGAAAGAAGATACAAGCTATACCATTGAACACGCAATGGGAACAACAAAGATTGATAAAACACCGAAAAGAGTCGTCGTTCTTACAAACGAAGGCACAGAAGCATTACTGGCTCTAGGAGTAAAACCGATTGGTGCTGTTCAATCTTGGCTAGGAGACCCTTGGTACGATCATATTAAAAATGATATGGATGGAGTCGAAGTTGTAGGGGTTGAACATGAAGTAAATTTGGAAAAAATTGCAGCTTTGAAACCTGATTTAATTATTGGAAACAAGTTGCGTCAAGAAGCTGTATACGATAAATTAAGTGCGATTGCTCCAACTGTTTTTTCAGAAACTCTCAGAGGAGATTGGAAAGAAAACTTTAAATTATATGCAAAAGCTTTAAACCTTGAAGAAAAAGGCAACGAAGTATTAAGCGAATTTGATGCACACGTGGCAGATGTAAAACAAAAACTAGGTGATAAAGTAAATCAAGAAGTTTCTGTTGTTCGTTTCATGGCCGGAACTGCTCGTATTTATTACACAGATTCCTTTTCCGGGGTTATTTTTGATCAATTAGGATTTAAACGTGCAAAACACCAGGAAGAGCTTTTTACTGATGATAATAAGCTTGGAAAACTTGCAATAGAGGTTGGAAAAGAAGCCATTCCTAAAATGGACGGAGACATTCTTTTCTACTTCACATATGCGCCAAAAGGTGATCAAGAAGCCCTGAATACAGCAAAAGAATGGACGAGTGATCCCCTTTGGAAAAATCTGAATGCCGTTAAGAATGGAAATGCCCATGAGGTTAGTGACGCAATTTGGAATACTGCAGGCGGCGTTATAGCAGCTAACATAATGCTGGATGAACTTGAAGAAATTATGCTTAAAAAATAAAAATTGCTCTTGATTAAATTCCCCCTCATTAATAAGTGCAAAAAGAATTCGCATAAGCCAATGCGGATTCTTTTTTTTGTTGATTTATTCATAAAGATTCCAAAATCGGTAACAATATGTGTAATGCCAAAATGATGGTGATGAAAAATGAAAAAGTTGTTTAAAAGCAATCACAATAAAGAAAACTTTGAAAAAAATGATGAGCAAAAGGTTCTCATAAAGTCTTACGATTATAAAAAAACTTTTTACTACAATCAAAAAAATAACACTCGCTTTTCTTTGACGTTCATATCTACATTAATTGATGAAAACGTTCTTCACCAGTCTGTTCTCCCACATCTGCAGGAGAATGAATTCACAACTCTGGATGATATTAAAAAAATCATTCCAATTACAGATATGGAAATATCGGACGATCCGTCAATCATCGAACAAAAGCTTTTTAGCGGTTACGTCATGTTAACGATTGAAACGGAAGAAAAGCGTTTTGCCTTTATCGCTGCTCAAAAACAAATCGTCCGCAGCATTACACAGCCCGAGGTTGAGTTCAGTGTCATCGGACCGAAAGAAGCATTTGTTGAATCAATTGACCAAAACCTTAATTTAATTCGCAAAAGAATGCCTGTAAAAGAACTTGTGATTGAGTCTGTTTCCGTTGGCACCATTTCAAAAACGAAAGTCGCCATCCTTTATCTGGACGGAATTACAGATCCGCAAATCGTAAATACAGTTAGGCAGCGCATTCAGGATATAGAATATGACCAGATTACGGACAGTTCTTATATTGTTCAGCTTATTGCGGACAACGTACATTCTCCCTTTCCGCAGATGCTTGATACGGAACGGCCGGACCGGATTGCAGCCATTCTGGCCGAAGGGAAAATTGCCGTAGTCGTAGACGGATCTCCGCATGTATTAATTGCACCAACGACGATTGTTGAATTTTTCAGTGCATTTGAAGATTACAATATACTTTGGCATTCTGCATCTTTTTTCCGAATGCTGCGCTTGTTTTCAGTTGGCTTCTCAATATTAGTAACACCGATATATGTAGCAGCCTTAACATATCACTATGAATTAATTCCAAAGGATCTATTAACTACGTTAATTAGCTCGAGAAGGGTTGTTCCCCTCCCTCCAATTTTAGAAGCACTTTTATTGGAATTAGTCATTGAACTCCTGCGGGAAGCAGGAGCCCGGCTCCCGACAAAAGTCGGCCAGACTATTGGTATCGTAGGCGGAATCGTAATCGGAACGGCTTCTGTTGAGGCCGGGCTTACAAGTAATATCCTTTTAATAATGGTAGCCCTTTCTGCCCTTGCTTCTTTCACTACTCCGGTTTACAAAATGGGAAATTCAATCAGACTCTTGCGTTTCCCTTTTATGTTCTTTGCTCAGCTCTGGGGCCTGGTTGGAATTGTATTTTGTTTTTGTATTTTGTTGACCCATTCAATCAGACTTACTTCTTTAGGACGGCCATTTTTAGAGCCGTTGTATCCTCCGAGACTGGAGGACTTAAAGGACGCATTAATTCGCCTGCCTTTTGATAAACAGCGTATGCGTCCGGAATATTTAAGAACCGAGCAGCCTGTCCGCTTCGGAAAAAAAGCAAAAACAGTAAAAAAAGATATTGACGAATAATGACTGGAGGTGAACCGCCATACAGCAGCCATCCATTCCTGAACGGCTTCAAATTTCCCCTTTTCTCGTTTTTTATGTGATTATAGCGATGCAATTCGGGATTGGTATATTAGGATATCAGCAATTCATTGCCGAAGGGGCAGGCTATGATGCCTGGATTTCCGTGTTAATTGCCGGTCTCAGCCTTCATGTGATTCTTTGGATGATATACAAAATTTGCGAGTCTGTGAACGGGGATATCGTTTCTGCCCATATATTTGTTTTTGGCAATATCCTTGGGAAAGCAATCAGTTCCTTGATTATTTTCTATTATTCTGCTTATGCCATTTCTGTAGTAAGGTCATATACTGAAATTATTCAAGTATGGATATTCCATGAATTAAGTGTGTTTTGGTTCTCTTTAGCCATAATTCTCCTTGTAATTTATATTATATTTGGCGGTTTCCGAACGATTGTCGGCATAGCTTTTTTCAGCATTGTTATACCTTCCTATCTAATCTTTATATTTGCATTCGCTTTTAAATATACCAATTTCAATAATCTACTTCCCATTTTTGACCATTCGCAAAAAGAGTTTGCTATTAGTGCAAAAAATATGTCATTAAGCTATTTAGGATTTGAAATCATTCTACTCTGTTACCCTTTCATTAAAGAACCGGAAAAATCAAAAAAGTGGGCACATCTTGGTGTATTGTTTACCACTTTGTTTTATACCGGTTTGGCTGTTCTTACATTCGCCTTTTTTTCCGAAGAAATGCTTAAAAGGACCATTTGGCCATCTTTACAAATGTGGAGAATTGTAGAATTGCCATTTGTTGAAAGAGTGGAATATGTAGGGATTGCGAGCTGGCTTTTGATTATTCTTCCTAACATTAGTTTGTCGATTTGGATTGCAAGCAGGTTAATAAAACGAATAGTCAATCTCAAACAAAAGATCAGCGTGCTTCTTATCGCAATCCTTTGTTTAATTATTTCCGTTTCTTTTCAGACAAGAGAAGAAATAAAGTTACTTGATGAATATATCGCCAAAGCAGGCTTTTGGTTTGTATATGTATATATTCCCCTTCTGTTTACGGCCGTCTTAATTGCAAAGAAGGTGAAAGGCAAATGAGAATAAAGAACATTTCATGTTTTATACTTTGTTTTCTTTTTTTATCAGGCTGTGTAAATACAGAAATCGTTGATGATGTCAGTTTTAAACTTGCAAGTGGCTATGATTATGTAAATGAGAAGGAAATGCGCGGGACATTTTTAGTGCCTGAATTCTTGCCTGATAAGACTATTAAAAATGTTACATATTCTGCAGTTTCATCTGGACCATTTGAAATTACTAAAGAGATACAGAGGCAAGTTTCAGACCCGATTGTCCGTGGGAGCCTTGAAGGGATCCTTTTTGGGAATGAGCTCGCCAAAAAAGGGATTAAAGATCTCCTCGATTCTTTTGAAAGAGATGCAAGTATTGGGGGAACACTTCATTTAGGGATAACGGAAGGGGACGCTAAAGATGTTCTTGAAGGGGAATTCGGTACAAGAGGAAACGCGGTTTACCTGGATCGCATGTTTAAACACAATATGGATCACCAAGATCTGCCTGAATCCAATTTAAAGATTTTCTTATCGGATTATTATCAAAAAGGCAAAGACGGTTACCTGCCTCTATTAAAAAAAATTAATAAAAAAAGGGTCAAAATTAACGGGCTCTGCTTATTCAAAGAGGACAAAGTAGTCGATGAGCTTTCCGTTGATAAATTATTTTTCTTTAAATTGATGACCGATCAATATGCTGAAGGTACCTATAAAGTTGAAATCAACGGCAAAAAAGCTTCGATTGAAAGTATTTCATCAAAGTATAAGATGAAATTTGCTGGAAGAAATCCATATAAAATAAAACTAAACATAAAATTAAAAGGTGAAATAACAGATTATACTGGTAAAAATTTAACCATGAAAATAAAAGATAACATTGAAAAAACAATGGAAAAAGACATAAACGAACAATGCTCAAAGTTAATATCCAGGTTTCAAGAAAAAAGCATTGACCCTCTCGGATTTGGAGCATTTGTCAAAAGCAGGACAAGAAACTTTGATTTTGCAAAATGGGAAGATGAATACCAAAATCTTACAGTCGATGTAAATTCAGAAATTAATTTGATCGAAGAAGGAGTTATTGAATAAGTGCAGCGAAGGGGGCCCCTTCGCTCTTTTTATGTTGTCGTTGAAAACATGTACTTTTTATTGTGATAACGGATTGAAAATATTAAGCCGATCGCTAGCATGTTACCCATTAATGAGCTTCCTCCGTAACTGATAAACGGCAGAGGAATACCGGTAATCGGCAAAAGTCCGATTGTCATCCCAATGTTTTGGAAGACGTGAAACGTGATCATGCTAATAACTCCTACACACACATATGTGTAAAAGTTGTTTTTCGTTTCCATTCCAATTTTCGTTATTTGATAGATTAACAAGAAAAACAAGCTGACAAGTATACTGGCTCCGATAAATCCAAACTCTTCCCCGATAATACTGAAAATAAAGTCTGTATGGCTTTCAGGCAAATATACTTCCCGTGTTCCAAATCCTTTGCCTGTCGTCTGTCCCGAGCCTATTGCTAATAAAGACTTCGTTAATTGATAGCCGGCTGAGCTTTGATAATTGTATGGATCGATCCAGGAATAAATGCGGCCGAACTGGTACTCTTTTACCCCGAGATATTTTTCAAGAATTTCCGGTTTCCAGAGTACAAAGTAAAAAATGATCCCAATAATCGACACAATCGTCCCAAAAATAGGCACTAAGATTTTCCACGAAATGCCGGAAATAAAGATCATTCCAAGCATAATGGCGATAAAGACGAGCGACGTTCCAAGATCGGGCTGCTGCATAACAAGCAAAAGAGGAACCATTGTTACGATTCCGATTTTAATAAGAAGCATAAAATCGGTCTGGGTTGTTTTTAAACGATATTTCTGATGATGTTCCTCAATCACTCTTGCCAGTGCCAATATAATAAATACTTTTACAAATTCCGATGGCTGGATAGAACCGATTCCCGGAAGTTTATACCAGCTTTTCGCTCCGTTGATAACCGGGGCAATGCTGCTTGGGGCAACAATCAGAAATCCAAGCAGCAACAGACCGAATCCGTAGGCGTACCAAGAAATTTTTTTCAGCTGGTCAGAGTCTAATGAAATGACAGATGCAATAATTCCGCAGCCAACTATGTACCATAAAATTTGCTTCAGCAAAAAATTTTCGCCATATTGGCCTGTTGTTTGTGCGCTGTAGATCGCCACACAACTGGATAGAAATAATAGAAATAATATAGATACAAGACCATAATCAAGTCTGGAATTTGAATGTTGTTTTGAAGTCATGCTCATTCTCCTTTAAAAGGAAATTCCCATAGAAACGCATGCCAAAACACCCTTAAACTTTGGCAGCCTTCGCAGCTCACACATATGGGCCTCAATACTTCATTATATTTTTAATATCTTCAAATCACAACTTTTTAATATGAAATGGATATTTTTTCAAGATAAAAAAGAAAGTTCGATAGTCTGGCCGAATATCTTCCTTCACTGTCATCGTTACTTTTAGTAAAATTGATAATAATTGAAAAGGAGGGAATTTTATGGGCAAAACATTGCAAGGTACAACCATCTTACATAACGGTGTGAAGATGCCTTATTTTGGCTTAGGTGTTTATAAAGTTGAAAATGGGGATCAAGTAGTAAATACAGTAAAAACTGCCCTTGATTTAGGGTATCGCTTAATTGATACGGCTTCACTATATAAAAATGAAGAAGGTGTAGGGCAAGCGATTAAAGAAAGCGGCATACCGAGAGAAGAAATATTTGTGACGACTAAAGTGTGGAACGATGACCAAGGTTATAATTCTACTTTGAGTGCTTTTGAAGAAAGTAGAAAAAAGCTTGATTTGGAATATATCGATTTATATTTAATTCATTGGGCAGTAAAAGAAAAATATTTAGATACGTGGAAAGCATTGGTTCAATTGTATAAAGAGGGAAGAGTGCGGGCGATTGGTGTAAGCAATTTTCAAATTCATCATTTACAAGATATTATGGATCATTTTGATGAAATACCTGCCGTTAATCAAGTAGAACTCCATCCATTATTATCGCAAGAAGAATTGCGTTCTTTTTGCAATCAGCATCAAATTAAAGTAGAAGCATGGTCACCGCTTGCCAGAGGAAATATTTTTGATCACCCAACATTAAATGAGCTTGGCGAAAAGTACGGAAAATCGCCTGCTCAAATTATTTTACGTTGGCATATACAAAACGATGTGATCGTCATTCCAAAATCTGTTCATCCTGAAAGAATAAAAGAAAATGCCGATATATTTGATTTTGAATTAAGCAGTGAAGATATGGCAGCAATCAATGCAATAAACGAAAATAAACGGTTTGGAAAAGATCCGGATAATTTTCATTTTTAAAACGTGAAAGCTTCCGACATGCATGATGAATCATGTCGGAAGCTTTTTTTGTTTTTCGGGGGCTGACCCAAATGTAAAGGGCCAGGCTCCTTTTATAAATTGCAGGTAAGTATAGAAATTTAAGGAAATAAATATGCGGTTCATCACGCTACGACCGAGGAAGAAAGAAGGAAAAACCTTGATATTACAGGGTTTTTCAACGATGTTTTTTATTCAAATAAAGACCCGAATATTTTACAGCATTTCCATATGAATTACAATTCTATCGAAAAAATTTTTTCTTAAGTATATTAATCTAGACTTTATTAATAAATTATGGGGGGTTAACATTAATCAAAACGATTAAAGGCGGCAAATTGCCGAACACAGCCGGAAATTATGCGGAGGGAATTCTTGCAGGATCGGCTCTTATCGCAGCAGGTGCAATACTATTCCGTAAGCGGAACGTGAAACATTCATGATCCGAAAAAGTCGATTGGCACTCGGGGCAGCAGCCATTATTGCCGGTGCCTGGCTGCTGCTATCAAATATCCAGCCATTTTTTACAGCCACAAAATCGAACAATACAGAAGGAGAAGCCGTTCAAGCAAAAGAATCTGTACAAAAAACGAAAACAAAAGACAATGTTTTGTACCCAAATCGGCCAAAAATGGGGGAAGTAATAGGAGAACTATACATTCCAAAAATCTCGAGCACACTTCCGATCATTCATGGAACAGATGAAGATGAACTGGAAAAAGGAGTCGGACATTTTGCCGGCAGCGTTCTTCCCGGAGAAGAGGATAATTCAGTTCTTTCCGGACATCGCGATACCGTCTTCCGGAAGCTTGGCGAAGTCGGCATCGGTGACTTGTTAATCGTGACTACTTCGGCAGGAGAATTTACGTATAAAGTTCGAAAGGTCCGGATTGTTGAGGCAGATGACAGAACGGTTATTGTTCCAAAACCGAGAGCAACCTTAACAGTGACAACTTGTTATCCGTTTCATATTATCGGAGATGCACCTGAGAGATATGTATTAGTGGCTGATCTAGTTAAAAGATAAAAACTTTCCAAACCAACAAAGGGGCTGATTCCCTCTTATTGGAGGGGTCTGGCCCTTTACAATTGAGTCAGCCTTTTCTTGATTTACGATTGAAACAGCTCATTTGCTTTCAATTGTTTCTTTTGAAATAATGGAAAGGAATGATCCTATATGTATGAAAGGAGCCACACTTCATGAAGGTCCTTGTCGTTGGAGCGAATGGACAAATCGGAAAACGACTCGTCCAGTTATTAGCAGAAAGTGATAAACACACTGCAAGAGCGATGATTCGAAAAGAAGAGCAAGCAAAATTTTTCCAAGAATTAGGTGTTGAAACTACAGTGGTAAGCTTGGAAGATCGTGTTGAAAAAATTGCAGAAGCTGCAAAAGGCTGTGATGCAATCGTCTTTTCTGCCGGTTCCGGCGGGCACACAGGATACGACAAAACACTTTTAGTTGATCTTGACGGAGCTGTTAAAACGATCGAAGCTGCTGAAAAAGCGGGAATTAAAAGATTCGTAATGGTCAGTTCGTTCCAGGCTCATAATAGAGAAAATTGGCAGGAATCAATCAAACCTTACTATGTTGCCAAGCATTATGCTGACAGAATGCTGGAACAAAGTGAACTAACATATACGATTATTCGTCCCGGATGGCTTAAAAATGAATCCGGCACAGGAAAAATTATTGCTGCCGAAAATTTAAAAGAAGGATCAATCCCCCGTGAAGATGTTGCCCGTACAATTTTCGCAGCCTTGGATGAAGAGAATACCTTTTACCGTTCATTTGACCTTATGTCAGGTGATATTCCGATTTCTGATGCATTAAAAAATCTTTAAAAACAACGATAAAAAAGCTGCAGGTGATTCATTTGACACCTGCGGCTTTTCATTTATAGGCCAATCACAAATGATGTTTGCAGAGAGGGCTTTCGTTTTTTAAAGTGCATAAATTGCATTTTATGAGGCAAATTAACGAATAAATGAAATGAGCAAAGGGGTTTTGATTTATGACAAAAAAATTTAATAAAGGCAGCAAAAACCAAAATTCTCCCAGGACTTCAGGCGGCAATGGAGAAATCGTCAGCGGCGACAACAGCAAAGGCAATAAACGAAATAAAGACCAAAACGATAAAACAGATTCGGATTAAACCCGGGGCTTGCTTTAACACTTTAAAGCAGAGCGGGCCAGACCCTCATCATGAGGGCCAGGCCCCTTGTTTTTTTATGCACATTTTTAATATCATGGGAGAAGAGAAGAAATTGTAGTTTTAGGAGTAGACGGATATATGCTGCGGACTATTGCTGTAAATCATCAAATGGAATTGATTAAGGACGTGCCGGTTAATGATTTAACAACGGGAAATTTTGTTTGGTATTGGATCGATTTTAATCAGCCGACGGAAAATGAAACGGACCTGCTTCGCACGCCGCTGAATTTTCATCCTCTCGCGATTGAAGATTGTATTCATAAACTGCAAAGGCCAAAACTCGATTATTATGAAGATCATACCTTTTTTGTTACACACAGCCTTAATCCGGACACATTTTCAAAAGAAGAAATTAACCTGTTTGTGGCGAAAAATTTTATTGTTACTTATCATCATCAAGATTCCGTTGAAATAAATGAAGTTTGGGACCGCGTTTTCTTTTCAAACAATCCGGAGCAATGGGATCCATATTTAGCTTTGTACCAAGTACTTGATAAATTGGTTGATAACTATTTTCCGATCGTTTACCAGATCGAAGATACATTAAACGAAATTGATGAAAATTCCAAAAATCGATCAATGGAAGAGCTGCTCGATGATTTGTACGATACAAGGCATCAATTGTTAGCTTTAAGACATACAGTTGCACCGATGAGAGACTTGATTTATCGAATGCTCAACTCCCACCGATTAACAGAAATCAGGAAGCGAAGCGAATATTTTTCTGATATACACGACCATTTATTAAAGCTTTCGGAAATAATTGAATCGAACCGGGAACTGACGACCGATATTCGTGACAGCTATCTTTCCTTGAACTCGCACGAAACAAACCGTGTGATGAAAGTACTGACAGTCATCACGACGATCTTTATGCCTTTAACTTTTATAGCCGGAATTTACGGAATGAATTTTGAAAACATGCCTGAATTAAAGTGGAAATACGGTTATTTTGGAACCCTTTTGTTCATGCTCATCATTGGACTTGGCATGTTTTTCAGTTTTAAAAAGAAAGGCTGGTTTAAATAGTACAGATTATGGGCTGTGATAACTACGGAGGCTGACTCATAAGGGTCTTTCCTTTGTTTTTGAGTCAACCTCGTTTTTATGTAAAATAGCATTTCTATTTGACAAAAAATTAAATCCTATAGACTACAATAAGTTCCGGACAATGCCTCCATCTACCTTCAGTGCTGCACCAGTAATGGCTGAGGCTTGTTCTGATGCTAAGAAAACGACCATGTTTGCCACTTCTTCAGTACTGATAAAACGTCTTAGCAAAGATGCGGACAAATCTTTTTCAAACAAGCTCTCTTCAATTTCTTGAAATGACTTCCCTGATTCTTTCGCCCAATGATCGAAATGTACACTATTCCTCTCGGTTTTTGTCGGACCGGGAATAAATGCGTTAACCGTTACACCACTTTTTGCAAGACTTTCCGCAAGTCCCCGTGAAAGTCCTAAAACAGCAGCTTTAGTTGCACCGTAATGAACCATTTCACCCGAATAAAAACCTCCTGTGACACTTCCATTAAATAATACTCTGCCCCAGCCTTTTTCCTTCATCCCCTTTGCATAATGCCGTGAAAGCAGGACAGCACTCATCACATTCACCTGGAAATAATGCTCCCAATCATCATCAGTTATTTCAAAAAATCCTTTCGGTTCGAAGATTCCAAGATTGTTGACGAGAATATCTGCTTCCGGCCAATATTTGATTAATTCATTCACACCGTCACTGCTGCTTAGATCAGCGGCAAAACCGCACGCCTCCGCTCCAGGAACTTCTTGTTTAAGCCTTTTAACAGCCTCTGCCACCCGCTCTTCAGATCGTCCGTTTAAAAGAACAGAAGCACCTGCCTTCGCAAGACCTTTCGCAATTGCAAAACCAATTCCCGTTGTCGAGCCGCTGATGACTGCTTTTTTTCCGTTCAGCTTTACTTCCATACAAATTCACCTTGACCTTTCGATTCATTTTTCGGCTATGAAATAGCTTTGACCTTCTCACCTCAAACTCAACCATAGCCAGTACGATCGGAAAAATGACTGCAGAAGAGTGCGGATTAAATAAAAGCCAACAAACGAAGTTGGCCGTATCCATTATGGAATTATCTCGTAACATTGTCTACTATGCAGGTAAAGGAGAAATTTTTATCAATCCGATTAAGCCCTATGGAATTGAAATTATTGCCGTTGATAAAGGTCCCGGGATTAAAGACATTGATAAAATCTTAAGAAATGAAATCCCCTCCAAGAAAGGGCTGGGATTAGGTTTATCAGGGGTAAAGCGTTTGATGGATGAATTTGAAATCACTAGCAATAATAACCTTGGAACTAAGGTTAGAGCCGTAAAGTGGATCGATGAAAGGCAGGGTAAACACTATGAAAAATTCAACTGCCAATCATGACATTCATTATGGATTGATTGAACTCACCCCAGATGGAATCATACAAAAAATGAATAAAGAGATAAAAAGGTTATCTTTCTTAGAAGATCATGAATCAAACAACTTGTTCAAACGAATCAAAAACAAAGAAATAAAGATGAAACTACATGAATGCTTTATGGGCAAATCTAATCAATTTATAGCGAACATTGATGCTCAAAGTTACTTTTTTTTATTTCATAAAACCTATGATGGACAAAAACTCGACAAGATTCATTTGTATATTTTCAATGTGAATCAGCTACAAAACTATCATGATACTAACTGTAATAATCACTTATTATCATCTATCGGGGAGATGGCAGCCGGTGTTGCTCATGAGGTTCGAAATCCCTTAACCGCTGTAAAAGGATTTCTGCAATTATTGGATCAAACTTATAATGCCGAATATATACATATCGCGCAAAGTGAATTAGAGCGTGCCATCACTACCTTAAATGATTTGATGAGTGTCTCAAAAGCAGAATTTGTACAGGAACAGCCGACATCTTTTAATATATGTACGGAATTAAAATCCACCTTACTATTATTTCAAAACCAGCTTTATCATGTAAAGGTAATCAAAAAGCTTGAAAATAAAGAAACAATGATTATAGGAAGAAAAAATCAAATTAAAAAGGCATTTTTTAATTTGATTAAAAATGCAATTGAATCAATGCCTAACGGCGGGACACTGGTCATTGAACAAAAAGAGGATTATCAAGGTATTCATATTGCCATTTCAGATACGGGCGTTGGTATTCCAAAGGACAAGCTGCGACTCTTAGGGACTCCTTTCTTTACACTAAAACAGGATGGAAAAGGATTGGGGCTTGCTCAAGTTTTTAATGCAATCCAAAACAATAATGGCAAAATACATGTTGAGAGCGAGGAGGGCAAAGGAACAACTTTCTACCTTTCCTTTCCAAAAAGCAAAACTAATTCGGTTCAATTTACAGGAGGGAATTCGATGTCAACAGTAATAAACTCAAAAAAAGATTTATCTGAATTTTTAGAACGAAATGCAGAGTTCTATTCAAATGAATGGATTCAATATATAAAAAAGGACAAAAGCTATATAAGTTCATTATTAAAGGATAACGGGGAACTAGAAAGATTCGAAGTAAATGGAAATCCCATCATACACATAGTGGCAGAAAATATTCAAGTTCTAAAACCGGATGATATTATGGACACGGCCAAAGAACATGGCATTCGCCATGCAAAAGCCGATTTTCCAAAGCATTTAGCTTGGGAACTCATTCAATCCTCTCGAGGGATCATATGGAGTGCGATTAAAGCCTTTTATATCGAATCGAAAAACACCCTTGACATGGATCAATTTTTTGCTTTAGAACGAGAAGTGAATGATATTATTGATATGTTCATCGATTCATATACCGCTTACTACGTCGGTTATAAAGATGAACTATTGAAAAGCCATCGTCAAACATTAGAAGAATTGTCCGTTCCGATTATCCCGATTACAGATAAAATATGTATTCTTCCAATCGTCGGCAATGTGGATACGTACCGTGCGAAAAAAATACGAGAAAGAACATTAGTAAGAGTGAAAGAACTAAAAGCAAAACAATTGATTATTGATATTTCCGGCGTTCCATTTGTGGATACAGCCGTTGTAAGCCATTTATTTAAAATTGTCAAAGGAATTAAATTATTAGGCTGTTCAACCATATTAACCGGAATCAGCCCTGAAATTGCAGATACAATGATTGAACTTGGCGTAGAGATCGACAATGAATTAAAAACAAGAGCTGATCTTCAACAGGCTTTACAGGAAATCACTCACTTTTCATAATAAACTTCCTTTTTCAATTTCACATAACATTATTAGTTCCGAAATTTAATTTTGAATTCTTGAAAAGCATATTTCCCCGGATAATTTTTAATTAAACACCACTCTATATCTATAAACAGAGTGGTGTTTTCCTATTTTCAGTTGCTTTAATATTCAGTTTTTTCGTCAAACCTTAATATATGTAAAAAATTTATGAATTAGCGTTGACTCTGACGCTGCGTCATAGAATAAGATCAAATTGTGGAGGTGATCAAATTGTATAAAGTAAAAGAAGTAGCTGATATGGCAGGTGTAAGTGTGCGCACGCTTCACCATTATGACCGAATCGGGCTGCTTGTACCAGAATCTGTAACCCCGGCCGGGTATCGACTTTATACAACCAAAAACCTCGAAAAGCTGCAGCAAATCTTATTTTTCAAGGAAATCGGATTTACTTTGCAAGAAATTAAAGAGATTCTTGATAGTCCGAACTTTGATAGAAAACAGGCTTTGAAAGAACATAAAGAATTGCTATTGAAGAAAAGAGACCGAATAGAAGAAATGATTCGGACCGTGGACAACACAATCAAATCGATTGAAGGAGAAATGAAAATGGAAAAGAAAGATATGTTTAAAGGCTTTGATATGAAAGCCATCGTAGAACATCAAAAAAAATATGCAGATGAAATTAAAGAACGTTACGGTGTTGACGCCATGGAGGAACTCGCTAAAAACTCCGAAGATGAATGGGCAAGAATATTTAAACGAAGTGACGAGATTTATCGTGAGCTTGCTGCGAATATGGATAAATCCCCGGAAGACCCCGTTGTCCAAAAAGCAGTGGCTGAATGGAGACAACATATTACTGACAATTTCTATGATTGCACCCTCGAAATTTTCCGGGGGCTCGGTGATTTATATGTAGATGACATACGCTTCACAAAAAACATCGACAAATATAAAGAAGGACTTGCAAAGTTTTTGCGCGAAGCAATCCATGTATACTGTGATAATCACTCCGAATAATTTAAATTAAAAAAGGGTAACAATACGGGTCTGACTCCCTCCTGTATAGGAGGGGCTGACCCTTTACTTATGTCAGCCACATCATCATTCTTTCGAGTTCTCCGGTTCTAACCAGGTTTGAGACCATTTTTCAATTTCTTTCATAATCGGCTCCAACGAACGACCTTTTTCAGTCAAGGAATATTCGATTCGAACAGGTGTTTCAGGAAAAACTTCTCTTTTCACAATTCCTTCATTTTCGAGATCTTTCAGCCGCTCTGAAAGAAGTCTTCCACTGATTCCAATTGCAGACTCAATGTTGCAAAATCGTTGTGGACCGGAAAGCATTTGGTAAATAATCAGTCCCGTCCACCTTTTGCTTAATATATTCATCGCTTTTTCGAATCTCGGGCAAATTAAAGATTGGTTCATGATCAATCACTCCTATTTTCATATTATAACCTATTATTAATAACAATTATATTATTTAATTAAACTAAGTTCATTGACATAATTAAATAATTAAAATATAATTACTTACATAAAGTAACTAACTTATTTTGATATCGTATTTAAATTGGAGGTAAATAATATATGAATTTTCACCGTCATCCCAATACGTTTGTCGGGCAAGTTGACTTAAAAGTGGCAAATTTAGAACGTTCTCTCGAATTTTACGAAAAAATTATCGGCTTTCAAGTATTGAAAAAATCGGCAAAAAAAGCTGTACTAACGGCAAATGGCACAACTCCCCTGTTAACAATTGAACAGCCGGAAAATGTAATAACGAAACAACCGCGGACAACAGGTTTATATCACTTTGCCCTTTTGTTGCCAAGCCGTCGAGACTTAGCCAGGATTTTGCGCCATTTCATTCAAATCCGCTATCCGTTGCAAGGGGCATCCGACCATCTTGTCAGTGAAGCTATTTATTTAGCTGATCCGGATGGAAACGGTATTGAAATTTATTCAGACCGGCCTTCCTCAGCATGGAATTGGGAAAACGGTGAAGTAGAAATGGCAACGGTCCCATTGGATGCACAAAATCTTCTTGCAGAAGGAGATGGAGAGGAATGGACACGCCTCCCTAGTGATACATTAATGGGGCATATTCATTTACATGTGTCTGAATTGCAAAAAACAGAGGAATTCTACACAGAAGGACTCGGATTTCATATTGTAAACCGATACGGCAGTCAAGCACTCTTTATTTCTACCGGTGGATATCACCATCATATTGGATTAAATACATGGAATGGAGTAGGTGCGCCTGCACCTTCAGAAAACAGTGTCGGTTTAAAGCGTTTTTCTCTCGTGTTACCAAACGAGGAAACAAGAAGAAAAGTAATCGAGCAGCTGCAAAAGATTGGTGCATGGATAAAAGAGGAAAGTAATACGATCCTAACGAAAGATCCTTCAGGCAATCTGATTGAACTAACAGTTTAAAAACGATTAGAGGCTGACTTATAAGGGCCTGACTCCCTCGATAAAGAGGGGTCTGACCCTTTGTTTTTAGTCAGCCTCTTATTTCATGTTTTACTCGGAATCCATTTTATTAAAAATATCAGTTAAAACAGGAACAATTTGTTTTTTACGAGAAACGACGCCTTTTAGAACAGCGGTATTATTTTCAAGGGCAACATTATAAGCCCGTTCCACTGCATTCGCTTTGCGGCCAAGGGCTACTGCTGTAGAATCGTTTGTTAAAATGTTTGTGACAACAAATAAGAATAGATCCAAATCCTTATCCGCAATTACTCGTGACAGGGCTGCTTCCAGTTCTTCTTGGCGGTCAAGCACATCTTTAGGGTCAACGGTATTTACTTGTGCGATTTCAACCTTGCTGAGTCCCATTTGGAATTCCTTAGCATCAAGAGAAATCAACTGTTCAATCGTCTTATCGCTCAAATCAGCGCCCGCTTTCAGCATGTCCAAACCGTATTTCTCTGCATCTACACCGGCGATCTCTGCAAGCTCACGGGCAGCAGCTACATCTTCTTCCGTACATGTAGGAGATTTGAATAATAAAGAATCAGAAATGATCGCTGACAGCATGAGTCCGGCGATCTCTTTTCGAATCTCAACGCCATGTTCTTTATATAATTTTTTTAAGATTGTTGCTGTACATCCTACCGGCTCGGCACGGTAATATAAAGGATCACTCGTTTCAAAATTAGCAATTCGATGATGATCGATGACTTCTAAAATGCGAACTTGATCGATATCATCTGCACTTTGCTGCCGCTCATTATGGTCAACGAGGATAACGTTGTTGACTTCACTGGATACCTTTTCCACTAAGCGCGGCACTTCTACGTTAAAATAATCAAGGGCAAATTTTGTTTCTCCATTCACTTCGCCTAATCGAACAGGCTCTGCATCCATGCCCAATTTTGTTTTCAGCTCAGCATAGGCAATTGCTGAACAAATTGAATCAGTATCCGGGTTTTTGTGTCCGAAAACAAATACTTTTTCCATTTCTCTGCTCCTTCATTGATAGAGATAGATTTCTTTTTATAATGAGAGTTTCTTTTCCAAAAGTTATTTTACCATTTCCGCACTGTTCTTTAAAACTGTACACCACAAAAAAAAGCCAAAAGGGCTAAGTTTTTTGCACCTTAAGGCTTTTCTTTTTCCAAAAAACACTCGTCTACTTCCACCATGAATCAAATTTTGTTGCAGGCAGTCTTCGTTTATGCTCAGACGCTAAATAACGGCGCTCAATCTTTTCCGCAACTTCTTTAGATACAGGTTTTCCTTCGAGGTAATCATCCAGTTCATCATATGAAATTCCCAGCTCTGTTTCGTCTGCCTGTAACGGTTTATTATCTAAGAGATCGGCAGTCGGGACTTTTAAATAAAGGCGTTCAGGGGCCCCAAGTTCTTTTAATAAAGCTTTTCCCTGCCGTTTGCTTAAGCCATATAGCGGAAGAATATCCGCTCCCCCGTCTCCGTATTTTGTAAAAAATCCCGTCACTGCTTCTGCAGCATGGTCTGTACCAATGACAAGGAATCCTTCCTCGCCGGCAATCGCAAATTGGGCAACCATTCTCATTCTGGCTTTAACATTGCCTTTTTGATAATCGCTTAATGGCTCTCTTGATATGACTCTGTCATACTCAGCTTTAAGCGCATCAACTGCTTCTTTAATGTTAAAAACGTACTCACGGTCCGCTTTTATAAAATCTAAAGAAGCTTTGGCATCATCTTCATCCTTCTGGACTCCATAAGGAAGCCGTACAGCAATAAATTGGGCTTCATAGCCTTCTTGCCGCAATTCTTCCACTGCTAGCTGTGCAAGCCGTCCGGCAAGTGTTGAATCTTGGCCGCCGCTGATCCCTAAAACAAATCCTCTTGCCCCTGTCTTTTTCAAATAAGCTTTTAAAAAGTCGATCCTTTCCCTGATTTCTTCTTTTGGATTAATTACTGGCTTTACTTGTAAATCCTCGATAATCTGTTTCTGCAAACTCATCCTTCTCCACCTCTTTATCACATTTATTAATCATTATATCCTTTCTTGACTTTTCTGAAAATATGGCTGTAAACGATCTTTGTGGAAAATAAAATAAGATAGTCCATGCCTGCTCTTTTATGGCTACCATTTATGACAGTCGGAATATCCGAAGCATGGTAAGTTGACATTTATAACTGTAACATTTATTATTACATTTGGGAAGAAGGTGTAAGATTATTGAATAGTGATTTTTCTATTGCCGTCCATTGCGTTGCCTATTTGGCAACAAGGTCTGAACAAAGAGTGACGAGTGAAGATATTGCTCAAAGTATAACAGTTCATCCTGTTCGATTAAGGAAAATTTTGAGTTTGCTCAGAAAAGAAAATATGATCGTTTCCAAAGAAGGAGCAAAAGGAGGTTTTTCTTTAAAAGAAAAACCGGAAAATATTACATTAGATAAAATCTTCATGATTACGAGTGAAGGCATCCTTATGCCAAAATGTCCTGAAGGAAATGAGAATTGTATTGTAGGAAAAAATTTATCCTCAATACTTTTGAATATTTTTGAAGATGCTGAAGAACATTTGATCAACTATCTAAAAGGAATTACGATACAAGATATTATTAAGGAAATTAACAACAAATAATTTTTTTTTGATAAAAACTGTAATAAAAAAGGTTTCAGTTAAGGTGGTTAATAATGAGTAAAAAGAAAAGAGTTATAGTAGGAATGTCAGGTGGAGTTGATTCATCTGTAGCCGCATATCTTCTCAAAAAAGAAGGATACGAAGTAATTGGTGTCTTTATGAAAAATTGGGATGACAAAAATGATGACGGTGTTTGCACGGCAACTGAAGATTTTGAAGATGTAAAGATTGTCTCCAACCAACTAGGAATCCCTTACTACAGTGTTAATTTTGAAAAAGAGTATTGGGATAATGTTTTTACTTACTTTATGGAAGAACTTAAATTAGGAAGAACTCCTAATCCGGATGTTTTGTGCAATTCGGAAATTAAGTTTAAAGCATTTATTGACTTCGCTCTTTCTTTAGATGCAGATTATGTTGCTACCGGCCATTATGCAAGAGTAAACAGAGATAATGGAGAAGTAACCTTATTAAGAGGAAAGGATGCTAACAAAGATCAAAGTTATTTTCTTGGTCAATTAACAGGTGAACAATTATCAAAGGTCATTTTTCCACTTGGAGAGTTAACGAAGGACGAAGTACGAAAAATTGCTAATGAAATAAACCTTTCTACCGCTAATAAAAAAGACAGCACCGGAATCTGTTTTATTGGAGAAAGAAATTTTAAAAGCTTTTTAAAGAACTTCCTGCCGGCACAACCGGGAGAAATTCGCTCAATCGATGGAGAAGTGTTAGGACAACATGATGGATTAATGTACTATACAATCGGGCAACGAAAAGGACTCGGGATTGGAGGAAAAGGTACTCCTGAACCTTGGTTTGTCGTCGATAAGGATTTAGAAAACAACGTATTGATTGTAGCCCAAGGAAAAGATAATCCCGCTCTATTCTCAAATGGTATTATAGCTACCAACATTAGTTTTATCAATGGAGATAACAGTCCTCGATCATTTTCATGTACGGCTAAATTCAGATACCGCCAAGAAGACCAAAAGGTAAGGGTTCATGTCCGACCAGATAACACGGCTTTAGTAGAATTTGAACAACCTATCAAAGCTGTTACACCAGGACAAGTAGCCGTTTTTTATGATGGAGATGTTTGTCTTGGCAGCGGTATTATTGATACCGTTTTGAAAGATGATGCGTCTATCTCCGTTGTAGCTTAATAAATCAAGCTTGACTTAAAGTCTAATGCATGCTGATGAGTTAATAATTGCATTGAAGCATAATAAAAAAGGATATTATCATTCTAATTCATAGAAAGGTCTTGAGGGATTGATTATGGAAAAATTTAAAAATCATAATGGATTTTCACGGATGTATCAAGAAAACAAACTGACTTTGGGGTTGTTTTTCCCTATTGAATCATATATGAGCGACGTTCCGGAAATGAACTTAGAAAAGCAAATGAAATTAGCGAAAAGAGCAGAAGAACTAAAATTCGCTTCCCTATTTGTCAGAGACGTGCCTTTACGCGATCCTAATTTCGGTGACGTCGGTCAAATGTATGATCCTTTTGCTTATTTAGGATATGTTGCCGCCAACACAGAGAAGATTGCATTGGGAACTGCAAGTATTATTTTGACATTGCGCCACCCTCTTCATGTGGCGAAAGCAGCAGCTTCTATTGATAAGCTATCCGGTGAACGACTCATTCTCGGTGTTGCAACAGGCGACCGTCCAATTGAATTTCCTGCTTTTTCGGTTAATCCTAATAATCGCAGTGAATTTTTCCGAGAGTCTATATCAGTCATGAGGGAAATATGGGAGAAAAACTTTCCTAGAATTCACACTCCTCGTGTAAACCTTATGAACGGAGATCTTCTTCCTAAACCGAAATTATCCAGCATTCCAGTGATGGTAACCGGTCACAGTTCTCAATCTCCGGAATGGATCGCAGAAAACAGTGATGGATGGATTTACTATCCTCGGCCAATTAATTACCAAGCTGAACTCATCAACGAATGGCGCTCATTGACTGATGAATTCAAACCATTTACACAATCTCTCTATATTGATTTGACAGAGGATCCAAATCATATACCAATTCCGATCCATCTTGGATTCCGAATTGGACGCAATTTCCTAATTGAATTCCTTGAAGCTTTAAGAGGTATTGGCGTAAACCATATCATCATCAATTTAAAATACGGACAACGACCTGTTGAAGAAGTGATTGAAGAATTGGGCGAAGAAGTTCTTCCACACTTCCCTGCCTTAGAAAAAAATGAATAACAATTAAGGTTTAATTCAAGAAACCTTCTTGATCAACATGATAGTTGTTCATGCAGAACGCTGCTGAATCGGAAAAGTATATTGCTTAAAGGAGTGCGGATTACGCACTCCCTTTTATTTCGTTAATATTTAATCGAACATATGCCGCTTCATTCCTCTCCAAGCTCCGCGAAGGAGGAAAAACAGAAGGTCTAATCCTATATCGAAGGAGAGCTCTTTCCCGATTTCCTGTGCCAGCGATTCGTCTTTTTTCTTTTTCCGAACACGTGTCACGATTAAATCCTCTCTTTCCAATATTTTTTATTTCTGTTTCTACGTTTGCAAATCCTTATGGTTTCAGAACGTTTCCTTTTCAAAAAAGAAAAGTTAGATCAGTAGTTCTTTACGCAAACGGGCATCCAACACGAAAGTCCCGAACGGCAGCAGTGACGCTATAAAAGCCCAAAAGACACGAATAAATGACCAACGATGCCTAAACCATACAACAAGTAAACATAGGACGAAAAGAACAAACAATATACCGTGCACCATTCCGAAGAACTGAACAAAAACAGGCAAGTCTGCAAAATATTTAAGCGGCATGGCGATAAAAAGTAATACTAAATAAGAAATTCCTTCAATAATTCCAATTCCGCGCAATAAACCGATGGTCGATTTCCACATACTGATAACCTTCTTTGATGAAAAAATTATATTTGACTAAATTCTATAATTAATACGTTTAAAAAGTTGTTTAGTTTCAAACTCTTTAACTTAACTGTTCCATTAGCTAGAAGTGAAAAAAGACACTACCGAAAATCGTACCAATTCTTGTCCACAGATTAAAATAAAAATCCGTATTTGCTTTGGGATTATCGGTTGAGCAGGAAAATGCCTATTATTATTGGAATACCAAATGAATGTTTAACAAATATTAAGCAGAAATAGTATAGAATATTTAGTTGGTTTTACTTCAAATAATACATCTAAATCAAGCTTATATTCATGGAGGAATATGAAATGAACAATTGGAAAAGGATGTTGATTGGGGCGCCTATTCACACCAAACAACTTTCAGAAGAGAAGCTAACAAAAAAGAAAGCTTTAGCTGTATTTTCATCTGATGCACTCTCTTCTGTCGCGTATGCTACGGAAGAAATTTTGCTTGTTTTAGTCTTAATTGGTACACAAGCATTTATGTACTCTATTCCTATTGCGATTGCCATCATTTCGTTGCTGCTGATTGTTACACTTTCATATCGCCAAATTATTCATAGCTTCCCATCTGGTGGAGGAGCTTATATCGTAGCTCGTGAGCATATAGGACGAAATACGAGTCTGACAGCTGGTGCTGCTTCAATGATTGACTATGTGTTAACCGTTGCAGTAAGTATTAGTTCTGGAGTAGCCGCATTACTGTCTGCTTTTCCTGCATTACTTCCCTATCGTGTAGAGTTAGCAGTAATACTCGTCATTGTATTAATGATTATTAATCTAAGAGGTATCCGAGAGTCTGCCAGTATTTTTGCATTTCCAACGTATATCTTTGTTGCGTCGATCATTATCATGATTGGAGTTGGAATTTGGAAACTGCAAGCTGGAAATTGGCATCATTTAGCTATTCCGCATCATGCAGAGCACTTTTCCTTATTCTCTTCGTTTGGAACAACTTTTTGTTATTACGGGCTTTTGCGTCCGGTTGTTCTGCATTAACAGGTGTAGAGGCTATTAGTAACGGGGTTCCTACTTTCCGTGAACCTAGCACTAAAAACTCCGTTATTACTATGTTTTGGATGTCATTTCTACTAGGGATCATGTTCTTTGGGATTACATTTTTGGCCAATGGATTTGGTGTTGAACCAAAAGAAAATGTAACAGTCGTCTCCCAAATCGCAAACCATGTTTTTGGAAGTGGATTCTTCTACTTTTTTATTCAAATCTTTACCATGGTCATTTTATTTCTAGCTGCCAATACCGCTTTTGCTGGTTTTCCACAGCTTGTTTCTATTATCGCACAAGACGGATACCTCCCAGGAAATCTAACAACACGAGGAGATCGATTAGTATTTTCCAACGGTATTATCTTTCTGAGTGTATTGGCTATCCTTTTAATCATCATCTTCCAAGGAGAAACGCATGCACTCGTTCCACTTTATGCAGTTGGTGTATTCTTGTCTTTTACCATAGCACAATATGGACTGATCAAGTATTATCTAGAACGAAAATCACAACAGAAGGTTTACTCCAGAATCTTTGTTGTAGGGATTGGGACGATAATAACTGGAATTGTTACGATCATAACTGCTGTAACAAAATTTCAAAGTGGTGCTTGGATGGTAGTGGTGGCCATTCCTTGTATGGTGTTTTTATTTCATAAGATTCATCGTCATTACTCTGACTTAGCAAGTCAACTTAGTCTTCAAGGACAAGATCCTAAACAGATGGTGAAGGTTTCTCCTTCTAAAGTTATTATTCCTATCTCTAGTGTAAGTCGAATAGATATTAACTCTATCGGCTATGCAAAAAGTATATCTAATGATGTAGTGGCACTTACTGTGTATTTTGATGAGAAACAAAAAGAACGGGCAGAGAAAAAGTGGAGAGAGTTAGGGCTTGATATTCCCCTTATCACTGTTCATTCACCTTATCGAAGCTTACTAATGCCGCTTCTTGAATATATAGATACACTAGAGGAAAGTGAAAGAGGAAAGTATATTACTGTTCTCATCCCACAATTTTTTGTAAAAAAATGGTGGCATATATTTCTTCATAATCAAACAGCGTTTTTCTTACGTGCCATACTCTTATGGAGAAAGGATATTGTAGTTACTACTATCCCTTATCATCTTAAAAAATAACGAATTATAGATAATGCACACAAAGTATCTCTACTCCTATACATTTTTTATCTTCTGGAAAAAGAGGTTCTTCTAAAAAGCTTAAAAAGCCGATGTTCTTTTCAGAGAAACATCGGCTTTTCACTTTATGTATTTCAAACTGTATTAGACATAGGACTTGCGAAAAGTATAAACCACCTAAAGGAACAATATACCGTATACCATTCCGAAAATCTGAACAAAAACATGCACGTGGGCAAAATATTTAGTAGCATGACAATAAAAAGTAAAAATAAACAAGGAATTCCTTCAATTTTACCAATTCCACATAGTAATCCGATGGTCGATTTCCCCATGTTATTGAAACCTCTTTCGCAAAAAATTTAATTTTAACAAAACGTATAATGCTTGTTTTTAGTTCCAAACTCTTCAACTCAATTGCTCTGCTTAATAAGATGCAGCATAAAAAACCCCCTCCCACTACAGTTTAAGAGGAGTTGACATAAGTTCGTCTAAAAGTAGATGGTTAAATAAGTTGGTAATCCCTGTTCATTCAAAAATTTATTTTGATGAAAATAACACATTTGCGATTGCAATAATAAGCTGTTATCAATAAAATTTAATAGAACATTTGTTTTTATTAACTGTTATATCTTTTCATAAAAGTCGATAAAACATTTAAGGAGGGAAAATCAAAATGAACAGTTGGGAAGCCGCTTATATAGCTGGAATTATAGATGGTGAAGGCAGTATTACTTTAACTAGAATGCATGAAAAAGAACATCGTCGTCCATGTATTACGATTTCTTCAACAAATAAAGAACTTCTCACTTATATTCAAACTTTAACCGGAGGAGTCATAAACAATAAAAAGAATTATAATCCGGGTAAGCATAAAAATTCATACACGTTAAGTATTAAGAAGAAAGAAGATGTATTCTTTACATTAAAACATGTTTTACCATTCTTAAGAATCGATCAAAAAAGAAAGCGTGCGATGTGGATACTAGACCATTATGATCACGTTACACCGCGAAACGGAAAATATAACCCTGATTCGTTAAAAACAAAACTCGAGTTTGAGGATTATTTCTTTCAAATATAAAAAAAGACTAGCGAACGCTAGTCTGATCCACCCTATCACCCTATGTATGGTGGAGACGGTGGGACGTGCTGATCCATGCTTTCGTCATGGCACTGACTATATCTTGAACCTGTTGTCGCACAGGTCCTCCGGCGTGTTATGCGAAATATATATTTACCTGTAAACTTTCAGGTAGCATTCCGCATCCTAGTACTACCATCTCAACATGGCAGCCTATGAGTCGATACACGGCTGTTGGATTGCTCCACATACCGCTCGGTGTTGCCATATCGCCAAAAGAGCGACTTAGGTTTCACCGATAAAGCCGGATTTTCACTTGTGTGTTACCACACAAGGCGACTATTTACTAATCGAACCCACGTCCAGAGATATCGGCACTTAAGCTTCTACGAGTGTAGTCGGTATATTTGCGCTTCGCTGTCCCTTATGCCTACCGACAGGCGTCCGGGCAGCTAGCCTGGTTGTTCTCTTCCTTCATCCTCAGGCGGCGGAATCCGGCGTAGCCCACTAAGTTTGAGTCCGCTACCCTACCACATGGGCGATGGAGGGGCGAACAGCTGCGCTATATTAGGCAGCTAAAGCTAATTTTTGGTTGCCAGTTATTGGCTTTGACGTTTTTTACGAGGCCGATCCCCTCGACTCGCAACTTAAGCTCGACCTATCCCTGTCGAATCCGTAGCGTCCCCATTATAGTATTAGGAAGTTCCGCTCGTTGACGTTAGGAAATCAGTTATAGATGAGCTAAAGTTTGTTGTCACCTCTAGCGACAATTATTATTATAGCATACTTAAGCACAATTTCAATTGTAATGTCTTTCCACTTCTATTACATTTTTTGTCGTTCGCGGAAGGCGCGTTCAATTTCACGATTAGCTTCTTTCCTTTTCAAGTCCTCGCGCTTGTCATATTTCTTCTTACCTTTTGCAAGCCCGATCAATACCTTTGCATAGCCATTTTTTATATACACCTTCAATGGGACTAATGCGTAGCCTGCCTCTTTTGTTTCCCCAATTAATTTATTGATTTCACTTTTGTGAAGCAAAAGCTTGCGTGTACGTAGAGGATCGTGGTTATAACGGTTTCCTTGATCATACGGGCTGATATGCATATTATATAAAAACATCTCGCCTTTATGGATCCTTGCATACGAATCCTTTAAATTCACACGCCCGGCGCGAATAGACTTAATTTCTGTACCTTGAAGAACGATTCCTGCTTCATAAGTGTCTTCGATAAAATAATCGTGGTACGCTTTTTTATTTTGAGCTATTGTCTTTCCCTCGCCCTTTGGCATATGGTTTCCCCCCTCTTATCTTGCTCCATTTTATCAAAAAATAAATCCTGCCACAATGAATGAACGGAAAAGAGAGCCCGGGTACAGGCTCTCAATTTAGCGCCGCTTTTTCTTTTTATCCCGCTTAGCTTTTGGGGCGTTTTCATAAAATTTTTTGTTCTTTTTCCCTTTTTTCGGCGCCTTTGAGTTCTCCTCTGCTTTGCCTTTACGCGATTTTTTCGATCCGTTGCTTGCTTTGATAACACGC
Organism: Bacillus methanolicus; assembly: GCF_028888695.1. Classification (NCBI taxonomy): domain Bacteria; kingdom Bacillati; phylum Bacillota; class Bacilli; order Caryophanales; family Bacillaceae; genus Bacillus; species Bacillus methanolicus. Next base: position 61,774 of record NZ_PNFF01000002.1, read on the forward strand.
GGTGTTTCATTCCGTTCCCGTCGGCGCGTTCCTTTCATGCCGACAATTTCAAAATCAATGGACCGTTCATCTTTATTCACATTAACGACACGAACAGTAATTTCGTCGCCAATTCGGAATACATTTCCGGTCCGCTCGCCGATCATTGCATAATGGCGCTCATCATAGCGGTAATAGTCGTCCGTCATATAACTGACGTGTACAAGCCCTTCGATCGTATTCGGAAGCTCCACAAACATCCCGAAGTTTGTAACTGAACTGATAATTCCATCAAATTCTTGGCCGATTTTATCTTCCATATATTCAGCTTTTTTCAGCTCATCTGTTTCCCGTTCTGCTTCAACTGCTCTTCGCTCCATATTAGAAGAGTGTTCCGCAATATCCGGAAGCCTTGCATTCCATTTTTCCCTTGTTGCCGGGTCCATTTTTCCTTCAATTAAGTACGTCCGAATTAAGCGGTGGACAATTAAGTCCGGATAACGGCGGATCGGCGATGTGAAATGAGTGTAAAAATCAGTTGATAACCCAAAGTGGCCGAGGCTTTCAGGCTTATATTTTGCTTGCTGCATCGACCGAAGCATCACTGTTGAGACAACCATTTCTTCAGGCTTGCCTTGAACCTCTTCAATAATTTCCTGAAGAGCTCTCGGGTGTACATGATTCGCTGTTCCTTTTACAATATAGCCAAAGTTTGTAATAAATTCAAAGAAACGTCTAAGTTTATCTTCTTTTGGATCTTCATGGATCCTGTAGATAAACGGTACATCAAGCCAGTGAAAATGCTCGGCAACAGTCTCATTGGCCGCTAACATAAATTCTTCAATTAGACGCTCGGCAACAGAGCGTTCTCTTATCACAACATCAGTCGGCTTGCCTTCTTCATCGACAATGATCTTTGCCTCTTTAAAATCAAAGTCGATGGCTCCCCGCTTCATCCGTTTGTTCCGCAATATAGAGGCTAATTCCTCCATCATTTCAAACATTGGAACAAGCGGCTCATAACGCTGTCTGAGTTCTTCATCCTTATCAACAAGAATTTTGTTTACATCGTGGTAGGTCATCCGCTCGGTTGTTTTAATGACGCTTTGAAAAATTTCGTGGTTCACGACTTCCCCATCAGGAGTAATTTCCATAATACATGAAAGAGTCAGCCGGTCAACTTTTGGATTTAACGAGCAGATTCCGTTTGATAAACGGTGTGGAATCATTGGAATGACCCGGTCGACTAAATAAACGCTCGTCCCTCTTTCTTCCGCTTCCCTGTCAATTGGCGTGCCTTCCCGCACATAATAGCTGACATCTGCAATATGAACGCCAAGCTTATAGTTGCCGTTTTCAAGTTTTGTAACCGTAACAGCATCATCTAAATCCTTTGCATCTTCGCCGTCAATCGTGACAATCATTTCATCGCGTAGGTCTCGCCGATTGGCAATTTCGCTCTCTTCAATCGTTTCCGGTGTTTCGTTTGCCTGCTGAAGCACTTCTTCAGGAAATGATAGAGGCAATCCGTACTTATGAATGACGGAGAGAATGTCAACTCCCGGGTCATTTTTATGGCCAAGAATCTTGATAACTTCCCCTTCTGCACTTTTCCTTCCTTCAGGATACGTTGTCAGCTTCACGACAACCTTATGGCCTTCCACCGCACCTTTAGAAGCCGATTTCGGGATAAAAATATCGCTTGCAAACTTTTTATCATCCGGAATAACAAATCCAAAATGTTTGCTCTCAGAATACGTTCCAACAATTTGTTGGGTTCCTCTTTCAATAATCCGGACAACCGTGCCTTCTCTTCTTTGTCCGCTGCTTTCCGTTGAAACGCGGACGAGCACGGTATCGCCATGCATGGCATTATTCGTTTCGTTCGGCGGAATAAAAATATCATCCATGCCGGGTTCTTCGGGGATCACAAAGGCAAACCCTTTTGCATGCCCGGATAGTTTACCGCGGATAAGGTTCATCTTCTCCGGCAATCCGTAGCGGTTGCTGCGTGTTCTGACAACGAGGCCTTTTTCCTCCATAACAACAAGCGCCTTGACGAATTCTTTAAATGTCGTTGAATCTTCGATGCCAAAGGCTTGCTCAAGCTCCTGCACCGTCAATGGCTTATAGGCCTCATCTTTCATATATTGCAGCAGCCTGTCGATGTGCTGCTGAATCGATTCTTCCATCTTGTTCCCTCCCTTGCAAACATGTATTTATTTATTCCTGCCAATTTAGCTGTTCTAAAAACTGATAAACATCCTCGTGCAGCTGGTCTTTTTCTTTATCAAGCGTGATGACATGGCCGGAATCTTCATACCACTTAATCTTTTTGACATCTGATTGGACTTTGTTGTAGATGATATTGGCGCTGTCAATATTGATCATCTTGTCATGGCGGCCCTGGACAACAAAGGTTGGCGCATATATCATATCAACATGATTCCTTACATCCGCAATCAATTCCTGCAAGGATTTTAATGTTTTCATTGGTGTTTTCGCAAACTCGGCCATTTCCTGTTCAATTTGTTCTTCCGATTTTCCCTCCCGCTTTTTAAATTCGCGAGCATACTCTAAAACTCCTTTATACATCACTTCTTCACTTTTAATATACATGGGTGCACACATCGGTATGATTCCCTTTACAGGCACAGTGTAACCCAATTTTAACGAGAAAACCCCTCCTAAAGACAAACCCGCTACTGCGATTTCATCATGTCCGCGTTTTTTCAAAAATTCGTATCCCTCCAGCACATCTTTCCACCAGTCTTCCGGACCCGTATGAACCAATTCTTCTGGAGGAACGCCGTGGCCTTTATAATGAGGCGCATGGCATGTATATCCTTTTTTTTCAAGAAAACGGCCGAGCATACGGACATCTGCGGAATTCCCGGTGAATCCGTGCAATAAAAGGACGGCCCGTTTTCCCCCTTCAAACGTAAACGGCTGCGGCATTTTGATTCTCATTTATCTGAAACTCCTTTTTTATACCTTTGATTAATTTTTTATTATAGTAAAAAAATATCTTTTTTTATTCTTAATAATCCCGAAATCAACTATACGGGTAAAAAGCACAAAAAAACCTGACCCGCAGTGGCCAGGATTCTCGATCATTACAATTGAAAATAGGTTACGGCGATTGACAAAACGAAAAACAGAACAGATAAAACAATCGTAATGCGGTGGAGCACTAAATCGATTCCGCGTGCTTTTTGCTTGCCAAATAAATGTTCTGCGCCTCCGGAAATCGCACCGGACAAGCCTGCGCTTTTGCCAGATTGAAGAAGAACGACAATAATAAGGGCGATACTTACAATAACCAATAGTGTGACTAATAGTGTGTGCAAGAAAGTCCACCTCCGTAAAACGTGCATCCACAGTATTTCTAATGTATCATATTTCCTTATTATTAACAATAGATTGTTTTTTTTCGCAGTAAACAATAAATCTCAGTTTTTGAATAGGAAGGAATTTTCAAATACGACTATAAAAGAAAGCGCCGGCTCACAAGCCGGCACTTTCCGTCAGAAATTATTTCTTTAAGTTGTAAAAAGATTTGATTCCCAAATATTGAGCAGTGTCTCCCAATTGGTCTTCGATGCGAAGCAACTGGTTGTATTTTGCAACGCGGTCTGTACGGGAAGGTGCACCTGTTTTAATTTGGCCTGCATTCGTTGCAACAGCGATATCAGCGATTGTACTGTCTTCTGTTTCACCGGAACGGTGGGAAATAACAGCTGTGTAGCCGGCGCGTTTCGCCAATTCAATTGCGTCAAATGTTTCTGTTAAAGTACCGATTTGGTTTACTTTGATAAGGATTGAGTTCCCTACTCCTTTTTCAATCCCTTGCGCAAGTTTCTTCGTATTCGTTACGAACAGGTCGTCGCCGACAAGCTGAACTATTTTACCAATGCGCTCCGTCAACAGCTTATGGCCTTCCCAGTCGTTTTCATCAAGGCCGTCTTCAATTGAGATGATTGGATATTTTGAAACCAGCTCTTCATACCATGCAACCATTTCTTCCGAAGTTTTCACAACGCCTTCACCTTCAAGATGGTACTTGCCGTCTTCTTTGTTGTAAAGTTCGGAAGAAGCTACGTCCATTGCAAGCATAACTTGCTCGCCAGGTTTATAGCCGGCTTTTTCAATGGCTTCAATAATGGTTTGCAATGCTTCTTCATTTGATTTCAAGTTTGGCGCAAATCCGCCTTCGTCACCAACTGCAGTATTTAGGCCTTTTGCTTTTAATACAGCTTTCAGGCTATGGAAAATTTCTGCACCCATGCGAAGTGCTTCCTTAAAGCTTTCAGCACCAACCGGCATAACCATGAATTCTTGAATGTCTACGTTATTGTCAGCATGTGCGCCGCCGTTTAAAATGTTCATCATTGGAACAGGAAGCTGTTTCGCATTAAATCCGCCGAGATATTGATAAAGCGGTATATCTAAGTAGTTTGCAGCAGCTTGGGCAACAGCCATTGACACACCTAAAATTGCATTGGCGCCAAGTTTACTTTTGTTTTCAGTGCCATCAAGCTCAATTAACGCTTTATCAATAGACACTTGATCAAGTACGTTGAATTCTTCGCCAACAAGCTTTGGAGCGATAATTTCATTCACATTCTCAACTGCTTTTAACACACCTTTTCCAAGATAACGGCCCTTGTCGCCATCGCGAAGTTCCACTGCTTCATATTCGCCTGTAGAAGCGCCGCTTGGAACTAAAGCGCGTCCGAATGCACCTGATTCAGTAAATACTTCAACTTCAACCGTTGGATTACCGCGGGAATCTAACACTTCTCGAGCATATACATCTGCAATAAATGGCATGTAAAATCTCTCCTTCAATGGTTATTTTTTAATTAATGATGTTCCGGTCATTTCAACCGGTTTTTCTAAATTCAACAAATCAAGAACTGTTGGGGCAAGATCGCCAAGAATACCGCCGTCACGGAGTTCAATTCCTTTTTTCGTCACAATGACAGGAACCGGATTTGTCGTATGGGCTGTCATTGGCTTGTCTTCTAATGTTACCACTTCATCCGCATTTCCATGGTCGGCAGTAATAATGGCTGTTCCGCCTTTTTCGATAATCAAGTCGACTACCCGGCCAAGACATTCATCAACTGCCTCGACTGCTTTAATTGTCGGTTCAAGCATGCCGGAATGCCCGACCATATCCGGATTAGCATAGTTTAAAATAATGGCATCAAACTTATCTGCTTCGATTTCTTTTATAAGTGCATCGGTTACTTCGTAAGCGCTCATTTCCGGCTTTAAGTCATAAGTTGGAACTTTCGGAGAATTAATTAAGATTCTTTCTTCTCCCGGGAATTGATCTTCGCGTCCTCCGCTCATAAAGTATGTAACATGAGGATATTTCTCCGTTTCCGCAATGCGCAGCTGCTTTAACCCGTTTTGGGAGATGACTTCACCAAGAGTGTTGTCAAGGTTTGTCGGCTTAAATGCCACATATCCGTCAACCGTTTCGCTAAAATGGGTTAAGCAGACAAAATGAAGGTTTTTCGGATGCTTCGGTCCTCTGTCAAACGAGCGGAAATCCTTGTTCGTGAACGTATTTGAAATCTGGATTGCGCGGTCAGGGCGGAAGTTATAAAAAATGACTGCATCTTCATCTTTGATCGTTGCCACCGGCTCACCGTTTGGCTTTGTCATTACAGAAGGAATGACAAATTCATCAAAGATTCCGTTCTGATAAGAATCCTCAATAAGCTCTAACGGATCTGAGTAAGTAGGACCTTCTCCATATACCATCGCTCTGTATGATTTTTCAACGCGTTCCCAGCGTTTATCCCGGTCCATTGAATAATAGCGGCCGGAAATCGTTGCAAATTCGCCTACGCCGTACTCCTTCATTTTTTCCAGCGTTTCTTTAATATATTTTGGCGCTGTTTGCGGTCCTACATCACGGCCGTCCAGAAATGCATGGACGTACACATGTTTAACGCCTTCTTGCGCCGCTAAGCGAAGAAGCGCAAACATGTGGTCAATGTGGCTATGAACGCCTCCGTCAGAAAGAAGGCCAAAAAGATGCAGGCTCGTACCTTTTTCTTTTACGTGGCGAATCGCATCCAAGAATGTTTCATTTTTCTCAAATTCACCTTCACGAATAGCAATGTTTACTCGCGTAAGACTTTGATAAACAATTCGGCCGGCGCCGATATTTAAGTGACCTACTTCTGAGTTTCCCATCTGTCCTTCGGGAAGACCTACTGCTTCCCCGGAAGCTTTCAGCTTCGTATGAGGATACGTATTCCAATAACGGTCAAAGTTCGGTTTATTGGCTTGGGCAACAGCATTCCCTTTCTTTTCCTCCCGAAGAGCAAAGCCGTCTAAAATAATCAATGCAACAGGGGCTTTACTCATTTAAACCTGCCTCCAATAATTGCAGGAATGATTGAGGTTCAAGGCTTGCTCCTCCGACTAATGCCCCGTCAATTTCCGGCTGGGCCATGAAATCTTTAATGTTGTCCGGTTTTACACTTCCGCCGTATTGAATCCGGACAGCATCCGCAGCTTCCGGTGAAAACTGTTCTGCTATCGTCTTGCGAATATGGGCACAAACTTCATTGGCATCTTCTGCAGTAGATGATTTTCCTGTTCCAATCGCCCAGATTGGTTCATAAGCAATGACTGTTTGTTTCACTTGTTCTTCTGTTAAGCCATTCAGTGCGATCTTCACCTGGGATTCCACTAGCTCATTTGTTTGGCCGTTTTCGCGCTGTTCAAGCGTTTCACCGACACAAACAATCGGGATCAAATGATGTTGAAATGCTGCTAACGTTTTTTTGTTGACGGATTCATCGGTTTCATTGAACATTTCCCGGCGCTCGGAATGTCCGATAATCACATATTGGACGCCAATGTCAGAGATCGCTTTCGGGCTGATTTCACCGGTAAATGCACCGCTCTCTTCAAAGTGCATATTTTGTGCGCCAATTGCTAAATCAGAATTTTTAGTCGCTTCTACTAGGCGTTCCAAAAATAAAGCGGAGGCACAAACGACTGAATCTACTTGATCTTTTGCCGGAACGGACCCTTTTACCTCTTCAATAAAGGCTTTCGCTTCCGCTAATGTTTTATGCATTTTCCAATTCCCTGCAATAATGGGCTTGCGCATGCTGGCACATCCTTTCAAACTAAATTTTTTTGTAACTACTTATCATTTAAAGCAACAACACCTGGAAGTTGTTTCCCTTCCATAAACTCAAGGGAAGCCCCTCCGCCGGTAGAGATGTGGCTCATTTTATCAGCAAGGCCAAATTTTTCAACCGCCGCCGGCGAATCGCCGCCGCCGATCACCGAATATGTATCATTTGCTTCAGCAAGGGCTCTTGCTACAGCTCTTGTTCCTTCTGCAAACTTGTCAATCTCAAATACTCCCATTGGACCGTTCCAAATGACAAGTTTCGACTTTTGTATAACGTCTTTGTAAATTTCTCTCGTTTTAGGACCGATATCAAGCGCTTCCCAGTCTGAAGGAATTTCTTCAATCGACACCACTTTTGTATTCGCATCTGCTGAAAAATCGTCAGCGACGATCGCATCTACAGGCATATAGAACTTGACGCCCTTTTGCTCTGCTTTTTCCATAAACGATTTTGCAAGCTCAATTTTGTCTTCTTCCAACAGCGATTTTCCAATCTCATGCCCCTTTGCTTTTACAAATGTGTAAGCTAAACCGCCGCCGATAATAAGGTTATCTACTTTTTCCAACAAGTTTTCAATAACGCCGATTTTATCTTTTACCTTTGCACCGCCAATGATAGCTGTAAATGGACGATCTGGATTCGAAAGTGCTTTCCCAAGGACTTCAATCTCTTTTTCCATTAGAAATCCGGAAACAGCAGGCAGATAATGAGCAATTCCTTCTGTTGAAGCATGGGCTCGGTGCGCAGCTCCGAACGCGTCATTTACATACACATCTGCCAATTCCGCAAAAGCTTTGGCAAGTTCCGGATCATTTTTCTCTTCGCCCGGATAGAATCGAACGTTTTCCAGTAAAAGTACATCGCCCTCGTTCATGCTGTCAATCACAGATTTTACTGTGTCACCGTAAGCCTCATCTGTTTTCTTCACTTCTTTTTCAAGCAATTCTGACAATCGTTTGGCTACAGGTGTTAAACGCATTTCTTCGTTTACCTTGCCTTTTGGACGGCCAAGATGGGAAGCTAAAATGACTTTTGCTCCTTGCTCGATTAAATATTGAATCGTTGGCAAAGCAGCACGGATTCTCGTTTCATCTGTTATTTGCCCATCTTTCATCGGCACGTTAAAATCAACTCGGCAAAACACTCGTTTTCCTTTTACGTCCACATCTTTTATGGACTTTTTGTTCATGGCAAAAGGACCTCCTTTAGGCTCTAATTAAATCTCAAAAAAAGGGAGAGGGGAATGATCCCCGCTCCCCTTGTATACCCATTTACAATATAGCAGTTTACAGTACAAAAATTCAATAAATCCTTGTAAATGAATAAAAAATGTTTTGCGATTAAAGGCCTTTTTGTCCAATGTAATTAATAAGGTCCACTATACGGTATGAATAGCCTGTTTCATTATCGTACCAGGAAATAACTTTTACCATGCGGCTTTCCATAACCATTGTAGAAAGGGCATCGATTGTTGATGAGTTTGTATTTCCCATATAGTCGCTGGATACAAGCGGCTCTTCACTGTACCCCAGAATGCCTTTTAATTCACCTTCAGCTGCTTCTTTTAAAGCTGTATTAACTTTTTCTACTGTTACATCTGTTTCAAGTTCAGCAACTAAATCAACTAAAGAAACGTTAGGTGTAGGAACACGAATGGCTCCTCCGTTTAATTTTCCTTTTAATTCAGGCAATACAAGTGATACTGCTTTGGCAGCACCTGTCGTAGTCGGAATAATGTTTTCAGCTGCTGCACGTGCACGACGGTAGTCTGCGTGCGGCAGATCAAGAATTTGCTGGTCATTTGTATAAGAGTGGGCAGTTGTCATCATACCGCGTTTGATTCCGAACTTATCATGTAACACTTTCGCTAACGGCGCCAAGCTATTTGTTGTGCAAGAAGCATTAGAAATAATATGATGATTTGCCGGATCATATTTGTCATGGTTTACTCCCATAACAATAGTGATATCTTCATCAGAAGCCGGAGCAGAGATGATCACTTTTTTTGCACCTGCATCTAAATGTTTTGCAGCATCAGCGCGTTTTCTAAAACGTCCGGTAGATTCCACTACTACTTCAACACCCAGGTCTCCCCAGCCGAGTTGAGCAGGGTCGCGTTCAGCCAGCACCTTTACTTTTTTACCGCCGACTACTAAATTGTCTCCATCTACAGATACTTCTTGATCTAATCTTCCATGTACGGAATCATATTTTAAAAGGTGTGCAAGCATATTTGCATCTGTTAGATCGTTAACAGCAACTACCTCTACGTTAGGGTTATTTAATGCCGCACGAAAAACCATACGTCCAATTCTTCCAAAACCATTAATTCCAACTTTTATTGCCATGATTTTTCCTCCTAATAAATTGGTAAGGATGATATTTTTATATATTAAAGGTTTAACTCTTTTACCAACTGTTTTGCGACCCCTTCATCGGTAATTAAAATCGTCGATGACGGCGCTTGTTTCATGTAAGCACGAATTGCTTTAGCCTTTGAAGCTCCGCCTGCAACTGCAATGACATTATCAATAGTCGATAAATCAGCCAGCTGCAATCCAATCGTTGATACTTTATGGACAACCTCTCCGGCTTCATTAAAATAATAGCCGAAAGCCTCTCCCACCGCTTTCCGCTGTTTAATTAATTGTAAATCTTGTTCACTCGTTTTGCGGCGTTCCGCCATTGTAATGGCGTCTCCAATTCCATGCACTACCATGTTGGCTGATTTTATCAAACCGAGCACTTCATTAATTAAAGGATCTTTCATAATAGAAATGTACATTTCTTCGCTAACTTGATCAGGGACGTATAAAACACGGTGCCTTGTGCCTGTATTCTCTGCCATTTTTGCGCAAATGGTGTTGGCTTGGTTTTTTACATCTTCGCCAATTCCACCGCGGGCAGGCACAAACAAAATGTCTTTTTCACCAAAATCAGGCGTCAGCATGTCAGCAACTGTCGCCATGGTTGTTCCTCCGGTTACTGCGATGATATTCTTGCCTTCAAGCAATTTTCTCATGCAATTCGCACATGCCCGGCCAAGCTCGGTTTTGACCCATGGCGATTGATCGCTGTCACCAGAAACGATCACTACTTTTCGGATCTTTAACTGTTGTTGCAACTGTTTCTCAAGTTTGTCAATACCTATTACCCCTCTCATGATGCTTTCAAGTTTCTCAAGAAGATTTTTTCCATCAGCGGTCAAACTCATTCCAACACCGGTTACGGAAATTAAGTTTTGGTCTTTCAGAAACTCAACTTCTGAGCGCAAAACTCGTTCTGTCATCCCAAGGCTTATTGCCAGGCTTCTCCTGCCGACAGGCTGCATCAAATTTATATAATGCAGGATATGGTATCGTTTTTGCATAACATTGAGAAGATCAGGCAATAATCTTTTTTGAATATCAAGTAAAGAGTCCATGGGAACATTCTCCTTCACGAATAGGTTGGTCACAAAATGTCCCGGTGTGACATATTATGTCCCGCTTGTTGCAAAAAAAATCACCCCTGATTCATTTTCATTTTAACAGGAGCAAAAAGTAAATTCAACTTATTAATCTGATGTTTTTTCTTGTAAACGGTTAAATATGAACATTTTATCAACATGACCATATTGAACTGCTTCTCCGGCAATTTCAACAACAGGGATCATAAGGCCGTATTTTTCAGTCAGCGCATCGCTTTCGTCGATATCGACTTCCTCAAGTTCGAACGGATACTCATTTTGAATTTCCTGCAAAACACGTTTTGCTTTATCACATAACGGACATTTTTTTCTCGTATAAAAGACAATTTTTTGCACAATGATTCTCCTTTTCTATTCATACCTTTTCCTTTTGGATGAAGAAGGAATTCCGAGCCGGTCTCGATACTTTGCAACTGTGCGCCGGGAAACGATAATCCCTTCCCGATCTTCCAATATTTGAGCGATTTCCTGGTCCGAAAGGGGGTTTTGTTTATTTTCTTCGGCAATATATCGTGAAATCATGCTCTTCACTTGGCTCGACGATGCACTTTCATTTGAAACAGTTTGTATCGTACTCGTAAAAAACGATTTTAATTCTAACATTCCGTATGGTGTTTGGGCAAATTTTCCGCGCACAGCCCTGCTTACCGTTGATTCATGTATACCAAGCTCATCAGAAAGCTCCTTCATTGTCATCGGTTTTAAAAACTGTGGCCCTTTATGAAAAAAATCCTGCTGCTTTTCTGCAATTTTTAAGCCTACCTTTAAGAGAGTTTCTTTTCTTTGTTCAAGGCTTTTTATAAGCCAGTGATAATCCTGCTGCTTCTCCTGAAGAAAACGGCTCACTTCGGGGTTCTTATAGGTAACCAATTGTTTATAATACGTTTCATTAAAACGGACTTTTGGGACGGCATCATCGAAAACCTTAACGGCAAGATTATTCCCTTCCCTGTCAATAATTACATCCGGAATTATATAAGCCGGCTTTTCATGATGGAAGATCGCACCTGGTCTCGGATTTAACGATTGCAAGCAATCAAACACTCTTTGAATTTCTTTTATATCGACTTCAAGTTTCTTTGCTAAATCCTTCCATTTCTTGTCCGCAAACAAAAGAAAATATTCATCTACAATTTTTTCAGCTAACAGATCTTTTTGTTCTTTCTTTCTAAGTTGAATGAGAAGGCATTCTCTTAATGATCCGGCACCGATTCCGTCAGGCTCTAGATCTTGTAATAGATTAACACATAATTGCACTTCTGCGGAAGAAATTTGAAAGTGTGCCGATACTTCTTCCAAATCCGCTATTAAGTAACCGTTTTCATCAATGCATTGAATAAGATAGCTGATGACCTTTTTCTGACCTGGAGTCACTTCTTTCATGTTTAACTGTGAAAGCAAATATTCATCAAGCGCCACAACTTTTTCCCCTATTTGCTCTATCCAGTTTTTTTCGTCTTTGTCGATTTTTTTCCCTTTCGGTTTCCACCGGTCAACCTGGGGATCTATCGCTCTAATGTTGTTGTCTTCTATTTGCAAAAGGGGATTTTCCATTTCTTTAGATTCAAGAAAAGCCGAAAGTTCATGGGCAGAATATTGTAATAGCGCAATAGCTTGTGTAAGCTCTTGCGTCAATGCCAATTTCATCGTTTGCTGCTGCCAAAGCCCGGCTTTTATATCCATGCTCATCCCCCCTCCGAGATTTCAGGGCAACTTATCCATCCCTTTAGAAAGCGGTTACAAAAAAATCGAACTTTTATCGCACTTTTTCACTCTACTCTTATTTTATAATAAGGAAAGCAAATGTAGTATGATAAAATAATGCACTTTTTTGGACATACTAATTTAAGAGAAAATAAAAACCCCTTCCCCAAATCAGGAAAGAGGTTTGCTAGCGCCCTCGGCAGGAATCGAACCCACATTTCAAGAACCGGAATCTTGCGTGCTATCCGTTGCACCACGAGGGCAGAATTAAGAAGGTTTGTCTTATTTTCATTAGCGTTACGATTACATATTATATGACATGTTTTCATACTTTGCAAGTACAGATTGTGTTTAAAAAGTTATACATTGGGTATGATGGAATACGGAGGTTTTTCAAGAGAAGTCTGTCGAATGATCCGCAAAGATGTGAATGCGAATTGTTTGACCTTTATTGACCATTAATGTATGATAACAATACATACTATTTCTTCTGTTGGAAGAACCTTGAACAGAAATGTATGTCATAGAGAGATTAAAGGAGGAAGAGCAAATATGAATTTAATTCCTACAGTTATTGAGCAAACTAACAGGGGAGAGCGTGCATACGACATTTACTCCCGCCTTCTAAAAGACCGTATTATTATGCTTGGAACCCCAATTGATGATTATGTAGCAAACTCAATTGTTGCCCAGCTGTTGTTCCTTGAAGCTGAAAACCCTGAAAAAGATATTTCCATCTATATCAACAGCCCCGGCGGAAGCATTACTGCAGGTATGGCCATCTACGATACAATGCAATTTATTAAACCGGACGTGCAAACGATTTGTATCGGAATGGCTGCTTCTATGGGTGCATTCTTATTGGCAGCAGGTACGAAAGGAAAGCGTTATGCATTGCCAAACAGTGAAGTTATGATCCATCAGCCTCTTGGCGGTGCCCAAGGTCAGGCAACAGAAATTGAAATCGCCGCAAAACGGATCTTGTTCCTTCGTGACAAGTTAAATAAAATTCTTTCAGAACGTACCGGACAACCGGTTGAAGTCATCGCAAAAGATACTGACCGCGATAACTTCATGACTGCCCAACAGGCGCTTGAATATGGATTAGTCGACCACATCATTTCAAGAAATTCTCTTGAAGATAATAGCAAAAAATAATATGAACAGCGGGAGCTCCTGCGGAGGACGGACGCTGAAGCTTGGCAAAACGGAAAAAAACCTCGCAAAAGAAGCGAGGTTTTTTCATTCTTCTTGCTGAATATAGTTGGCCAGCTCTTTAATGGCCTCCTGTTCGTCATTGCCATCTACAATGAGAGTAACAACAGATCCGCTAGTTACCGCGAGGCTCATCAGCCCCATGATGCTTTTTGCATTCACCTTTTTCCCGTCTTTCTCCAAATATATGTCTGATGAAAAACGATTTGCTTTTTGAACAAACAACGCTGCCGGGCGTGCTTGTAAGCCCGTTCTCAACATGACTTTCACCTGTTTCTCCACCATCACAATTCCTCCCTTTAATTAAACGTTTAACCACCAGTCCTTTCGCGTTAACGCTGCAGGGGCCTGGGCCTTTACAATTTGGATATCGGCTCACCCGCACGCAATTTTTCGGCGATTTCATCGATTTTTCTTAACCGGTGATTAATGCCCGATTTACTGATTGTTCCGCCAGAAACCATTTCCCCTAATTCCTTTAGCGTTATATCCTGATGGGCAATCCGAAGTTCAGCTATTTCCCTCAATTTTTCTGGCAACACGTGTAGCCCGACTGTTTGGTCAATGAAACGAATATTTTCCACTTGCCTAAGAGCGGCTCCGATTGTTTTATTTAAGTTAGCTGTTTCACAATTGACGAGGCGGTTCACCGAATTTCTCATATCCCTGACGATCCGGATATCCTCGAATCTTAATAAGGCATTATGGGCGCCGATAATGTTCAGAAATTCGGTAATTTTTTCTGCTTCTTTTAAATACGTAATAAATCCTTTTTTGCGTTCAAGTGTTTTGCTGTTAAGGTCAAACGTATTCATCAGTTCAGATAATGAGTCATTATGCTCTTTATATAATGAAAAGATTTCTAGGTGATAGGAAGAGGTCTCAGGATTATTCACCGATCCTCCGGCAAGGAAAGCCCCTCTCAGATAAGAGCGCTTACAACATTTCTTTTTTACAAGTTCTTCGGATATATCATGAACAAATGTAAAGCCTTCTCCTAATATTTTTAAGTCTTCTAATATGTCTTTTGCCTTGTCCGATAGCCGAACAATGTATACATTATTCTTTTTCAAACGCATTTTCTTGCGGACAAGAAGTTCGATTTGAGCATTGTAGCTTCGTTTGATTAATATATAAATTCTTCTTGCGATCGCTGCATTTTCAGTTTGAATATCAACTACGAGCTTTCGATTGGAAAAAGAAAGTGATCCATTCATTCGAATTAACGCGGATAGCTCCGCTTTTGCGCAGCAATCCTTTATTTCAAGATTGGTTAATTCTTTTTTCGTTTCCGAAGCGAAAGACATCCCCTTCACCTCCATTACAGACAAGCGGTCGCACTATCTAATACGCATTAATTCTCTTTTTAGTTTCATCTATTAATATTGAATATAATATTTCTGCCACTTTTTTCGTGTCATGGCGGATGACACCGTTATCAATGCTTACAATTTTACCGTATACAACTTCCAATCCAAGTTCATACAATTTTTGCAAATCGTAGCGGACCGGCTGTGCAAGTTCTTCTTTATATCGTTTTTGTATATGAATTGGAATATCTTCATTGTTCACAAGAATGGTATCAATAAAAGAGCATTTCATGTGCTCATATATTGCTTTTACATGGTCGCTTGCCGTAAAGTCATGCGTTTCGCCCGCCTGGGTCATAAGATTGCAAATATATACTTTTTTCCCTTTTGATCGGCATACTTCATCGCCAAGCTCCGGAACAAGCAAGTTTGGCAGAATGCTTGTATATAAGCTTCCAGGTCCAATGATGATCATGTCAGCCTGCCTTATTGCCTGAATCGTTTCCGGCAGCGGTCTTATATTTTCCGGTGTTAAAAAAACCCTTTTAATCCGTTTACCTGAAAACGGGATTTTTGATTCCCCGGAAACAATTGTTCCGTCTTCCATCTCAGCATGCAAGACAACGCTTTGATTGGCTGCCGGCAACACTTTTCCGCGAACATTTAATACTTTGCTCATTTCTTGGATGGCATGTACAAAATTGCCTGTAATAGATGTCATTGCAGCAATGATTAGATTACCAAGTGAATGCCCGGAAAGCTCATTTGATGTGTTAAATCGGTGCTGGAACATTTTCTCAATGAGCGGTTCAACGTCTGATAAGGCCGCAAGTACGTTCCTTATATCACCCGGCGGTGGAATATGCATGTCATCTCTGAGACGTCCGGAACTCCCTCCGTCATCCGCGACCGTGACAATTGCCGTTATATCAACAGAATATTGTTTTAGTCCGCGCAAGAGAACCGGCAGGCCTGTTCCACCGCCGATGATGACGATTCTGGGCTGTCTATTCTTGATCATGTTTTTTTATCCTTTCTCATATCAATATCTCGGTGCGTAATGCGTGTATTGTACTCTTTTTCAAAATATTGACCAATGTATTCCGCTATTGCAACCGATCGATGCTGCCCGCCGGTACAGCCAATGGCTACGACAAGCTGCGCTTTTCCTTCCCGCTTATAATGAGGAAGCATAAAACCGAGCAATTCTGTTACTTTTTCTAAAAACTTTTGCGTTTCACTCCATTTGAGAACATAGCTGGAGACATCTTCGTCAAGCCCCGTTTTTGGCCTCATATGATCAATATAATGTGGATTTGGCAAAAAGCGGACATCAAATACAAGATCTGCATCAATCGGAAGTCCGTGCTTAAAGCCAAAAGACATGACATTTACCGTAAAGATCGTCTTTTTATTTGCGGAAAACTCGTTCAAGATTTTCTCCCGAAGCTCCCGCGGCTTCATTTGAGACGTATTATAGATTATTTGGGCCCGGCCTTTTAATTCTTCTAACAAATTCCGTTCCAGCTTAATACCTTCAAGGGGAAGACCGGAAGGAGCAAGCGGATGAGAGCGCCTTGTTTCTTTATAGCGCCTCACTAATGTAGAATCGTCGGCATCAAGGAACAGAATTTGCGGAGTGACCCAAGATGTTTCAGCCAGATCATCGAGCGCTTTAAAAAGATGGTCAAAGAATTCTCTTCCTCTTAAATCCATCACAAGCGCCACTTTATTCATCTTATTCCCTGATTCCTTCATTAGTTCAAGGAATTTCGGCAGTAATGTCGGAGGCAAATTGTCGACACAGAAGTAACCAAGATCTTCAAAGCTATGAATCGCAACTGTTTTTCCTGCTCCTGACATTCCCGTAATGATGACCATTTGGATATCGTTTGTCGCACCGGTACTCATTTTTCTCTCCCCTTTTATCGGTGTGGTTCTAGCTTGGATCAAGCCGATAACTGATCAGCTCGAAATCCGGAGTGTATGTAAATGTTCCAAAAATCACGCCTTTACCATGAATCAAATATTCAAGAATATGATAATCACCTGCTGCCATCGGGAGATTCTTAATATTATCAAGTTCGTGCCAGGCAAGAATTCCTTCTTCGCTTTGATCTAAATTTACACCATCTGCTTCTGTAGCAAGAAAACTAAACATCATCCACTCAGACAACACCCGGTCGCCTTCTTTCATAATAAAAGTGAAAATCCCTTTTATTTTAGGGTTCCGTAAATAAATGCCTGTTTCTTCCCGATACTCGCGTATACAAGAGTCTTTTACCGATTCACCCGGCTCCATTTTGCCTCCGGGAGCAACCCACCAGTTGCGGCGGGGTTTTTGTAAAAGAAGAACTTTATTATCTTTTAACAGCACGCAATTTGTCACCCGCTGCACTTTCGTCACCTCAATTAAGCCGTACGCCTTTATATGCAATACTTCAACATACTAAAGTTATTTCCTTCTTTTCATTATACTATTTTTGTAAATCAGCCACAATGAATACAAATGCTATAATTTCACCAAAAAAAAACAGAACAAAAAAAGAGCACAGGATCACCTGTGCAGGAATAAAGGATTATATTTTAAAAGGGGGTCAATTTCTACTTTTATCATACCCAAAGATTATTTCACTTCTGTTACAGGAGAATTAAAACGCAATTACTTTTTTCGGTGCCTGGCCCCTATCGCGGCAACGCGTTAAAGCAGTCGGGGCCAGACCCTCATCGCGTTAATGCGATGAAGGAGTGGCCCCGTTTGGTTTTTATGCTTTTATTTTTAGTTCTTCTTTAAGTTCTTCTATATAATGCTGGGCACTTTGGGCTGCGATGCTTCCATCGCCTGTTGCTGTCACAATTTGGCGCAGCGATTTCTCACGGATATCGCCTGCCGCGAAAATGCCGGGCACTTTAGTTTCCATTCTGTCATTTGTTTCAATATAACCATTTTCATTTGTAATTCCGAGTTTTTCAAATGGCTTAGAGAGCGGCACCATGCCGATATATACAAAGACACCGTCTGTCTTAAATTCTTTTTCTTCACCTGTTTTTGTGGAAACAAGGGTTACACTGTCGACTTTACCGTCTTTTCCATTGATTTCCTTAACTGTATGACTCCAAATAAAATCAATTTTATCATTAGCAAAGGCACGTTGCTGAAGAATCGCCTGTGCACGAAGCTCGTCACGGCGGTGAACGATCGTCACTTTCGACGCAAATCTTGTTAAATATACGCCTTCTTCAACTGCAGAGTCCCCGCCGCCGACAACAACAAGCTCTTTTCCTTTAAAAAAGGCTCCGTCACAAACGGCACAATAAGATACGCCGCGTCCGCCAAGTTCTTTTTCACCCGGAACGCCAAGCTTTTTAAATTCAGCACCGGTCGCAATAATGACCGCGCGGGCTTTGTATTCTTTTGAACCGGCTACAACGGTTTTATACTCTTTCCCGTCAATCACTTCTTTTATATCACCGTAGGCATATTCTGCACCGAATTTTTTCGCATGTTCGAACATTTTTGTTGATAATTCAGGACCAAGAATATGATCAAAGCCAGGATAGTTTTCAACATCTTCGGTATTAGCCATTTGCCCTCCCGGCACGCCGCGCTCAATCATTAACGTTGAAAGGTTGGCACGGGAAGTATAAACGGCAGCTGTCATTCCGGCAGGACCGGCTCCGGCAATGATGACGTCATAAATTTTTTCTTCTGACACTTTTTACACTCCTTTAAAGTAATAGGGTCGAAATTAATAAGATCATGATCCTTATTATTTCCTATCTACACCTATCCTATAAGACCCAAGTGTTAATGTCCAAAAAATTGCTCACCGGAGACAGCTGTTCACCAATTTTATATATTTTTGCAACGTGGACAGAGAAACCCCATACTGGCTGGCGATTGATTGCTGCGATTCTTTCTCATCCCGCAATTTATGCCAAATATACTCGATGGCGCCTGCCCATGCTTTCGTATTTTTAAGACTAATGTTTGTTTTTGCAGCTTCTGCAAAAACAGAAAACCACAGTAAATAAAGACCGGCTTGTTTTGTTCCAATCGGCTGATGTATTTCATATAAAACTTTTGCAGTTTCATGAGCCATTTTTACAAACCGTCCGCAGGAATGTTCTTCCCTTTCTTTAATAAAACATAAATATTCTTGTTCTAATTCGGACAGTTTCGCGTTTGAAACTACTTGTCTAGATGAAAGAATTTCATCTTTTTGGCCGGAAAGAGAAGTTAGGAAAATGGCAAAAAGCCGCTCTTCGATAAAATCACTTTCATATTTTTTCAGGATCGAGGCAATATGGTCTTCAAAACCGCTGACCGAAGGCCTTTCCTCATTCCACGGTTCAAGGCCGGCTTTCTCAGGATTGAACTCCAATACCTTTTTCCATATATTGCGGGCTGCTTGTTCTCTCCCGGTATAATACGAAGAGATTGACAGCCAATAGTAAAATCCGCCGTCCCCGTCATATCCTTGCTTATAAAGCTTCTTAAGCCAGAAATAAGCCAGTTCATATTCGCCGATTAGCGCAAAAGTAGCCCCAAGCTTAAACTGATGCTCACTTGAAAGCGGTTTAATTTTCGCCAAAACTTCTTTCATTTTTTTTACTTCTTTTGTTTTGCTCTGGTAAAAAGAAAATACTAATTTATTGCAAAGAGCATGTAAATTGCCCGGATTTAAACGCAAAACTTCATTTAATATATCCTCGGCTTTTTTGATTTCTCCGAGATAAAAGTATGCGAGCGCAAGGTTATTGTACGCTGACCAATATTCCGGATATTCTTTAATTACCCCATTTAATAATTCAATTGCCTTTGGAAAATGGCCTGATTCAAGCAATTCACGAGCCTGTTCTTGTTTAATGATAAGGTCATCCTCTTCATACAGCTCTTCTCCAAGCCCTTCCGATTCCAAATTCAACAGATAGAGCAAGTCCTCTGCATCTTCCGTAAACTCTCCGTCCTGATCTAATTCTAAATAGAGTTTAGCATGGTAGCATGCATCTTTGAAAAATCCGAGATGGGCATAATTATTTGCAAGAAAATAGTGGCATTCCACCATTTCTTCGTCCAATTCTTCGAGGATAAAGTGCAAAAGACGATTTGAATTTTGGTACTCTCCTAACTCTGTATACACAATCGCCAACTGGCAGGCAATCATCGGCTCGCCCGGTTCCAGTTGCATGGCCCTGTGCAAATATTTTTTTGCTTTTTGAAAATCACGTCTCTGGTATGCTTTTATCCCCTTTGAGAAATAATACTCCCCTGTTGGAATAAACGAAAGCAACATTCCCTTTTGATGTCTTGCTTTTGAATCTTTCCCCATGCAATCCTCCAATAATCATTATTAACTTAAATAGTATAACATAAGAGCAAGCCGAAAGAGAAGAGGGTGGGCTCGATGGCTACGCACTCCATCGCTTTATTGTTTTACCGCTTTAACGTGTCGCGGGCCAGACCCTCAATGCGTTAACGCGTTAACGGATCGAGGGCCAGACCCTCGTTGAGGGTCCGGCCCCTATTTTTCGTGCCGTTTGGACAATACTTTGAGGATTTCTTTGAACGGAAGCTGCTGTTCTCTTAAAAGCACCAGTAAGTGATAAAGCAAATCAGCGGCTTCCCATTTTAACTCATCCGCATCGCGGTTTTTTGCGGCGATAATGACTTCTGAAGCTTCTTCACCGACTTTTTTCAGTATCTTATCGACGCCTTTTTCAAACAAATAAGTCGTATAGGCACCTTCCGGGCGTTCCAGCTCCCGCTCTTCAATCACCTTTTCAAGAGTTTGCAAGATTTGATAATCCAGCAGACTTCCTTGAGTTTCTCCAGACTCCGCTCCGATTTCCTCGCCTTGATAAAAACTTTCTGAAAAGCAACTGACAGACCCTGTATGGCATGCCGGCCCGTCAGGTTGAACGAGGACGAGAATGGCGTCTTGATCACAATCATACTTCATTTCGACAATCTTCTGCGTATTTCCGCTCGTTTCCCCTTTATGCCACAGCTTCTTGCGCGAACGGCTGTAAAACCATGTCTCTCCCGTCTCCATCGTTTTCCTGAGAGATTCGCGGTTCATATAAGCCAGCGTAAGAACCTCTTTCGTAGACGCATCCTGGACAATCGCCGGAACAAGCCCTTGTTCATCAAATTTAATCGATTCCATGTTCATCGAACATGCACCCCATTCTTTCTTAAAAAGTCCTTCACTTCACTTACAGACGTCTCTTTATAATGAAAAATCGAAGCCGCCAAAGCAGCATCAGCTTTCCCTTTCAAAAATACTTCGACAAAATGTTCTGCGTTTCCCGCTCCGCCTGATGCGATCACTGGAACACTGACTGCCTCGCTGACTGCTTTTGTTAACGATAGATCAAAACCATTTTTTTCGCCGTCACTGTCCATGCTCGTCAGCAAAATTTCACCGGCTCCACGCTCAACCGCTTCCTTCGCCCAGTCAACTGCTTCCCATTCGGTCAGCTTTCTGCCGCCGTGCGTGTACACCCGCCATGAGCCTAATTCAGGATCATATTTTGCATCAATCGCAACGACGATGCACTGGGAACCGAAAAAGTCCGCTCCTTCCGTAATTAGAGAAGGATTCAATACAGCCGCGGTATTAAGTGAAACTTTATCAGCACCGGCCCGTAAAATACGCTTCATATCTTCTAACGAGTTAATGCCGCCACCGACTGTAAATGGAATCGCCAGTTCCGAGGCAACTGCCTTTACGACTTCGACCATGGTTTTCCGGCCTTCGTGGGATGCACTAATATCAAGGAAAACAAGCTCATCCGCTCCCTGCTCGTCATAGAACCGAGCCAGTTCGACAGGGTCTCCCGCATCACGGAGTTGAACAAATTGAATCCCTTTGACAACCCGCCCATCTTTCACATCCAGACATGGAATGATTCGTTTTGTCAGCATCATCCATTCACCTCTTTCAGCGCTTCTCTAACGGAAAAGCGCCCTTCATAAATGGCTTTGCCGACAATCGCGCCGCATACACCTTTCATTGAAAAAGCTTTCAACTTTTGCAAATCCTCAATGGAGCTGACACCGCCTGAAGCAATGACACTTTTTCCTGTTTCTTCAGCCATTTCCCGTATGGCATCCAAATTAGGTCCTGATAGCATTCCATCGGTTGCAATATCGGTAAAAATAAACGTTTCCGCGCCGGCATCAGCAAACCGTTTTCCCAGCTCGACCGCTTTTATTTCGCTTGTATTCAGCCAGCCGTGAGTAGCAACATATCCATTTTTCGCGTCGATGCCAACGGCAATGTTTTCACCGTATTTCCGAATCATTTCAATTGCAAACTCCGGATTGGAAACCGCCACGCTCCCGATGATGACTCGCTCCACGCCGTTTTCCAAATAATGAACAATGTCATTTTCCGTCCGTATGCCCCCGCCTATTTGGACTTTTACCTCCAGTTCACGAGCCGCTTTTATAACAAATTCATCATTAACTCGTTTTCCATCCTTCGCGCCGTCAAGATCAACCATATGTATCCATTCCGCACCTTCAGCAGTAAACCGGGCCGCCATTTCAAACGGAGAATCGCTATAAACCGTCTCTTTTTCATAATCGCCTTGAAGAAGCCGAACGCATTTTCCGCCGCGCATATCAATCGCGGGATAAATAGTAAAAGCCATTACACCGCCATCCTTTCCCCTGCCAGCTAAATAAGGTGAAACTTTCACCAATGAGGACTATTTCCCACTAGTTATTACTAAAAAAACACACTGCGGACAGTTAACCCACAAAGCTTAAAGACCCGTTAAGTGTGACAAAATTGCGCAAAAGCTGCATGCCCAATGCCCCGCTTTTTTCAGGATGAAATTGCATTCCATAGACATTCCCTCTCCCTACTACCGCGGGAACCTTCACGTCATAATCGGTTTCCGCAATCACAACGTTCCGCTCTCCCGGACTGACATAATAAGAGTGGACAAAATAAACAAAACCACCTGTTATATTTTCTAAAATTGGAGACGGGGCAGCCAGATTTAGCTTGTTCCACCCCATATGCGGAACTTTATACGTCTCCCCCTGTTCAGTCATTCCAGGGAAACGGTGGACTTTTCCCGGAAGCAGCGCCAGCCCTTTCGTCAAGCCGTTTTCTTCACTTTCCTCAAAAAGAAGCTGCATGCCAAGGCAAATGCCAAGCAGAGGCCGGCCGGTTTGGACATACTCTTTTACCAGTTCGGTGAGACCCGACTCATTCAGTCTGGCCATCGCATCCCGAAAAGAGCCGACACCCGGTAAAATTAACGCACTCGCTTCACGAAGCTCCTGCCGGTCCTCCGATATAAAATAAGATGCACCTAACCGTTCAAGCGCCTTGCTGACACTGAACAAATTCCCCATTCCATAATCAATGATGCCGATCATATATAAAACCCCTTTCGTAAAGCTCCCGGCTTACTTTAACGCATTAACGCAGTGCGGGTCAGACCCTCAACGATTTAACGCGTTAACGTAATGCGGGTCTGGCCCTCAATGATTTAACGCGTTAACGTGAAGATGGAGCCGCTGATTCATTTATAACATCCCTTTCGTAGACGGAATCCCTTTTATCCGGGGATCAATCATTGTCGCCTCATCAAGAGCGCGGCCAAGCGCCTTAAAAATCGCTTCGATCATATGGTGCGTGTTTTTCCCATAGTGTACAATCACATGAAGATTCATCCGTGCCTCAAGCGCAAGTTTCCATAAAAACTCATGTACGAGCTCTGTATCAAAACTTCCTACCTTTTGAGAGGGAAACTCAGCGCGTATTTCGAGATGCGGCCGGTTGCTCAAATCGACGACAACTTGAGCGAGAGCTTCATCCATCGGAACAAAAGCATTTCCGTAACGCCGAATCCCTTTCTTATCGCCAAGTGCTTCTCGGAGAGCCTGTCCTAAGCATATGCCGATATCTTCTGTTGTATGGTGATCATCAATTTCAATATCACCCTTAGCATCAACTGTCAGGTTAAACTGGCCGTGTTTCGTAAACAGGTCGAGCATGTGGGTCATAAACGGCACACCAGTTTCAATGTCCGACTTTCCTTCACCATCGATTGCAAACGTTAGCTTAATATCCGTTTCGTTAGTTTTTCGATATACACTTGAGGTTCTTTCCATTCTTTTGCCTCCATCACGATTGGTCCTTCGATCTTTTTTCAACTTCCAGCTAAGCCGCTCGATTGCCAAAAATATTTGTTCCCGACCGGTTGGTCCTTCAATCTTTCTTCAACAACCAGCAAAGTCGCTCGGTTGTTAAAGGTATTTGGTCTCGACCAGTTAGTCCTTCTATCTTCCTCTTCCCGGAAAATTAAATCTGACTGCCACTATTAAATCATGACTGATCCTTAAATCTTTCTTCCACTGCCCGAGCATGTGCTTCAAGCCCTTCTAAACGGGCAAACGCAGCAATTTTATCTTTATTTTGCTCGAGAGCTGTTTGACTGTAAGCAATAATGCTTGATTTTTTCTGGAAATCCTCGACACTGAGCGGACTGGAAAACCGAGCCGTTCCATTTGTCGGCAAAACATGATTCGGCCCGGCAAAATAGTCGCCGACCGGTTCAGAGCTGAATCTGCCGATAAAAATGGCTCCTGCGTTACGGATTTTTCCTAAAAGCTCCATCGCATTCTCTGTGATGATCTCAAGATGCTCAGGTGCCAGAGCATTAATTGTTTCAACTGCTTCGTCCATATTTTCCGCGACATAAATCGCTCCGTAATCCGCAATCGATTGAGCCGCAATTTCTTTGCGGGGGAGTCCGGAAAGCTGTTTTTCCACTTCAAAAGAAACATCCTTTGCCAGTTGCTCTGATGTTGTCACAAGGATGCTGCATGCACGACTGTCATGCTCCGCCTGCGATAATAAGTCGGCAGCTATTTCATGTGCTTTTGCAGTATCATCAGCTAACACGGCAATTTCACTTGGTCCGGCGATCATGTCAATGTCGACATCGCCAAACACTTCTCTTTTGGCCAGCGCTACATAAATATTTCCGGGGCCGGTAATTTTATCGACAGGTTTGATTGTTTCTGTTCCGTAGGCAAGCGCCGCAATGGCCTGCGCTCCCCCGACCTTATAAATCTCCTTCACTCCTGCAATCCTTGCCGCCACTAACACGGCTGATGGAAGTTTTCCATTTCGGTCAGGCGGCGAAACCATTACAATCCTCTTCACGCCTGCTACTTTTGCCGGAATCACATTCATCAGCACCGAGGAAGGATAGGCAGCCGTTCCGCCAGGTACATAAACGCCGGCAGAATCTAACGGCGTTACCTTTTGACCGAGAATCGTCCCCGTTTCATCAGTTGTCATCCAGGAAGGGCGCAATTGTTTTTCATGAAAAGTGCGAATATTTTCAGCCGCTTCCTTGATAATCGAAACAACTTGTTCGCTAATCTCATTAAATGCCTCGTCTATTTCTTCTTCTGTTACGAATAAAGAAGATAACCGGACCCCGTCGAATTTCTCTGTATACTCAATCAACGCGGCATCGCCTTTTTCACGAACTTCACTGATGATTTTTTTTACAGCAGCCCGCTGTTGTTCTGTTCCGCTGTCAACCGTTCTTTTAATCGAAATAAGATCCTTGACCTTTAATATTTTCACATCTTTCATCCTTTCAGACGATTACGGCTGCCTGACAGCCTCGCCCTCAATAACAGTACTTAGCCGTTCCACAAGCTCACTGATCCGCTCATCTTTCATCCGATAGCTTACCGGGTTGACGACAAGCCGCGATGTAATATCGACAATCCGTTCATATTCAACCAGGCCGTTTTCCTTCAATGTCCGCCCTGTTGAAACAATATCTACAATTCGGTCGGAAAGTCCGATCAACGGCGCCAATTCAATCGATCCGTTCAATTTAATAATTTCTACCTGTTCCCCTTGCTCACGAAAATAGGCAGCGGCCACATTCGGATATTTCGTCGCTATTTTTGGAGCGACATCGTTCATTTTCGTGTTTGGAAGGCCGGCAACGGCAAGATAGCAATGGCTGATTTTCAAATCAAGCAGTTCGTAAACATCCCGTTCTTCTTCAAGCATGACATCTTTTCCGGCAATCCCAAGGTCTGCTACACCGTGCTCCACATACGTCACAACATCCATCGGCTTTGCCAGGATAAAGCGCATCTGTTCTTCTTCTACATCAATGATTAGTTTCCGCGAATCTTCAAATTCGGGAGGCAAACGGTAGCCGGCCATTCGCAATAGTTCAACAGCTTCTTCAAAAATCCGGCCTTTCGGCATTGCAACCGTTACTAACTCACTCATGACGAAGGCCCCCTTCCTGCACTTCCTAATAAAAAGATCGTCTCAGCATACTTATTGGTACAGGCGTCCACATTGTTTACGCCGTTTATATCCTGAAGAACGACCCTCATACCGTCCGCCCGTTTCGCTTTCGCCATTTCAAACGCCTCTTTTCGGCGTTCGGAACTGAATAAAATACAAGTGATGGGCTCGCTTTTTTCAAGTGTCCCTAGTGCTTCAATCATCCGGTCCAGCCTTAAGGCAAACCCTGTTGCACCGGTTGTTTTGCCGAATTTTTGCATCAAAAGATCGTATCTTCCGCCATTTCCGATTGGAAAGCCAACGCTTCCGGCATACACTTCAAATAAGATTCCCGTGTAATAGCTCATATGGCTGACAAGCGTTAAATCGAATTTTACCGATGCTTCTTCACCATAAGCGGAAATCGTTTCCCATAGCTGCCGCAATTGATGAACGGCTTCTGCACCGTACCCGTTTTCGATAAGCTCGAGAGCCCGGTCAATAACTTCTTCTCCGCCCCTGAGCTGCAAAAACTCCAACAAACGCTGCTTATCGATGGAAGAAAGGCTAAGTGATTTTACATGCTCTCTGTACCCGACATAATTTTTTTCATATAAAAATTTCATCAACGCATTGGCCCGTTCTTCCGTTCCGAGAATTTGCCGGAAAAATTCCTGAACAAAACCAATATGGCCGACGGAAACTTGAAAGTCTGCCAAACCTGCTTCTTTAATCGATGAAATCATTAAGGCGATGACTTCCCCGTCAGCACTTACCGTTCCGTCACCGATACACTCAACCCCGATCTGTTCAAATTCTGCCGGGCGGCCGCCTTCCCGCTGCTGTGCTCTGTATACATTCGCTGAATAAGCAAGGCGCAGCGGCATATCGTCTTTTAACAGCTTGGAAGCGGCCACACGCGCGATCGGTGCCGTCATATCAGGTCTGAGCACAAGCGTATGTCCTTGCTGGTCTAATAGTTTAAACAACTGCTGATCCAAAATAGCGGACGCGGCTCCGACCGTTTCATAATATTCAAGCGCCGGAGTCTCAATAAACTGATAGCCCCAGCGTTTCATTTCTTCCTCAATGGAGGACCGCACATGATCCTTCGTTTCATATAATTCCGGCAGTGTATCTCTCATGCCAAGCGGCTTCTCAAACATAAATAACTGGCCCATTCTTTTCACCCTTTTTTAAGTAAACAAATCAAAAATACATGCGACTGCGTGTTCAATCAGCTGAAAAATCGTATAAATCTGCTCGTTTTTGTCTTTATTTTTATAAAAGTTCTGAATCCTTTAGTTCGCTAATATGGTAGCAAAGTGAAGTTATATGTAGTTTATCGCTCATTTTGACTATAGTCAACAGAAAATTTTTATAAATTTAGTGTTGGTGAACATAGTGAAAGCTCATAAATTCATATAAAAGCTAATAAATAAGAATAAAAGCTTATATTTCAAAATAAGGGCTCATAAATGAAATCAAAGGCTCATTTCTAAAAATGACGGCTCATATTTTCAAATAAAGACTCATATGACCCGTCTAACGGCTCATATCATTCACAGGTCTTAAAAAAGAGTCCGCACCCGTTCAATTCTATTTTAAGAAATTCCTTCAATATGAATTTTTTCCTTCTTTCAAAAATAAAACCATGATCAAAAACTTGTAAAAAAGCCTGAAACGCAACGTTCCAGACTCTTACTCTTCTTTTTTTCCATAAATCGGATCATCTGCCCATCGTTTCTCCAATTCTTCTTTCGTGTAAATTACTTTCATCGGGTTTCCCCCGACAAATGCACCGGGCGGCACATCTTTATGGACAAGCGTGCCTGCCGATACAATCGCTCCGTCTCCTATCGTGACACCGGGCAAAATGGTTGTATTCGCACCAATCATGACCTCATTGCCGATCTCTACATTCCCGAGACGATATTCTTTAATTAAATATTCATGTGCCAAGATTGTCGTATTATAGCCGATCACCGTATTGCGCCCAACACTTATTTTCTCGGGAAACATCACATCAGGCATCACCATCAATGCAAAGGATGTTTCCTCCCCGATCTTCATTTTTAAAAATGTCCGGTACAGCCAGTTTTTCATTCCTAGAAACGGAGTGTAGCGCGCAATTTGAATGACGATAAAATTTTTGACTACTTTCCAAAAGGGAACCGTTTGATAGACGTGCCGCAATGAATTGGCACCTTTAACAGGATAACGGGTCGTTCTTCTCATGTTTTACACTCCAAGAATGGATAATAAATCGGCCATATTGTCCAACATATAGTCCGGTTCAAATCGTGCTAAATAATCTTTGCCCTTCAGCGACCAGGCAACACCGGCCGTTTTCGTTCCGGCATTTTTTCCTGCCAAAATATCGTGGTGGTTATCCCCGACCATTAATGTTTCTTCAGGAACAGACTGTAACTGTTCTAATGCAAGCAGAATCGGTTCCGGATCAGGCTTTGGTTTTTTTACATGGTCAATGGCAACAAGACAATCAAAAAATTCATCGAGTTTTGTAAGCTTGATCCCTTTTAATGCAACATCCATGCGTTTTGTCGTCACGATTCCAAGCTTAAAGCCGTTTTCTTTTAACACCCGAACGGTTTCATACACTCCATTAAATTCTTTTACAAAAAGATCATGGTTGGAGATGTTGAATTCGCGGTATGTTTTCGCCAAATCCTCCGCCAAATCTTTATTAATCCCTTCAAATGTTTCCTCTAAGGTAGGGCCCATAAACGGGATCACATCAGCCCGCTTATATTGGCCTGGAAAGTACTTTTCCAATGTATGTAAAAACGAAGAAATAATTAATTCATTTGTATCAATCAATGTGCCATCTAAATCAAATAATATAGTGTTTAATTTAGTGTTCATATGATGCTATTCCCTTTCTTTTTGCAAGCTCAGCCCGATTCCAGAAAAATCCGACGATAAGCGTCAGCAGGATGGCAGTGCCCAGACGGATGAAGAAAAGCGGCAGTACAGAAATTCCGAGCGGCACAAAAATTAATGTATCCTCAACAACAGCATGGCAAGCTGCAAGGAAAATAAACGCCAGCGTTACATCCTTTTTGCTGACGCCGTCCTCCTTAACGGCTTGGATCATAACTCCCGCGCCATACGCAAGACCGAACAAAAGGCCTGCTGCCAAAGTGGTTGATGTATTTTCTTTCATACCGAGGATCTTTGTCACGGGCGCCATCCATTTCGAAAATACATGAAGCCATTTTAAATCCTTCAATATTTGAATACCGATCATCAGCGGAATGACAATGATAGCCAGCTGTAAAATACCGATTCCCGCTTTCTGAAGACCGTCCATTATAATGTTTGCCCAGCCGCTTACCTGATCCTCTTTTGGAGGAATCAAACCGTACTTTGCCAGTTCGGAGCCGCCTTGCCAAATGAGGTTTATCACAATGGCAGACAGAAAGGCAAGGCCGAGCCTGACGGTGGTGATGATCCATAATTTTACCCCGACTTTAAGGGCGACACTTGATTCCACAAGAATGTTATGTGAAAACGAAAGCATGACGACAACGATAAAAACTTCCTTTACCGTTA
Source organism: Bacillus methanolicus (assembly GCF_028888695.1). NCBI lineage: Bacteria > Bacillati > Bacillota > Bacilli > Caryophanales > Bacillaceae > Bacillus > Bacillus methanolicus. The sequence continues at coordinate 91,499 of NZ_PNFF01000002.1, forward strand.
AATCAAGAGATAAAATCGCGCCAATGGCGGCATATAAATTTAAAAAATTTCCGATTACGATTGGAATCGCGGCATCCCCTGACAAACCAAGTACATTCATAAACGGCGTAATCAGGCCGATCAACCACGGTAAAACAGGTGTATATTGAAGCAAAGAAACAAAAAGTGTAATCGGAAAAATAATTTTCCCTAGAGACCATGTTGTTTTTAGCCCGATGATACTACCCCTTTTGAGTGACCCAATCAGCATTTTATTTATTCTCCTCTGCTCATCCAATTCCACCAGGAAATGTTTTCTATATTACTCATTGCTTTTATCTAAATAACGTGCAGCCGAATTTCGATTCATCCTCCTGTAAACCATTAATACAGTTGCACCGATAATTAGAACAATTGAGATCGTTTGTGCCATCCTTAAATTTTCCGTAAGCATTAAACTATCTGTCCTCATACCTTCGATAAAAAACCGACCGATTGAATACCAGATAACATACGTCAAAAACAGTTCGCCTCTCCGCAAATTAACCCGTCTTAATAAGATCAGTACGATAAACCCAAGAAAGTTCCAAATCGATTCATATAAAAAAGTCGGATGGTAGTAAGCTCCGTTAATATACATCTGGTTAATAATAAATTCCGGCAAATGCAAGCCTTCAAGAAAAGAACGGCTTACCTCTCCTCCGTGTGCTTCTTGATTAATAAAGTTTCCCCAGCGGCCGATCGCCTGGCCAAGAATAATGCTAGGTGCAGCAACATCCGCCAATTTCCAGAAAGAAATGCCTCTATTTTTAGAAAAAACAGATGCGGTAATAACTGATCCAATCAGGGCGCCGTGAATGGCAATTCCCCCATTCCAAATCTTAATAATTTCACCCGGGTTCCGGGAATAATAATCCCATTGGAAAATAACATAATAAATGCGTGCGGAAATAATCGCAATCGGAATCGCCCAAAGCATTAAATCAGCGAATAAATCCTTTGGCAGGCCGCGCTTTTCCCCTTCTCTCATGGCAACCCAAAGAGCGAGAGCAATCCCGAGGCCAATAATCACACCATACCAGTGAACTTGGATCGGCCCAAGCGTGAAGGCAATTGGGTCAATCGGCTGAATGTTCTCTTCCATTATTTCACCTCAAAACTGAATTTCTGTTACACGTCTTCATGGTCACCGTCTTCAATCGCATCTGACAAACGATTTGTAAATTGCAGTGCAGCGTTTACTCCCATTCGTTTTAACCGGAAATTCATCGCCGCAACTTCAATGATGACGGCAAGATTTCTGCCGGGTCGCACCGGAACCGTAATTTTTGTAATTTCTGAATCCATGATATTCACTTTTTCCTCATCCAGCCCAAGCCGGTCATACTGCTTGTTTGGATCCCACAGTTCAAGATCAATGACAAGATTAATTCGCTTATGACTGCGGACTGCACCGGCTCCAAACAAGGTCATAACATTGATAATCCCGAGTCCTCTGATTTCAAGCAGATGCTCAATGAGTTCAGGAGCACTTCCGATAAGTATATCCTGGTCTTCCTTCCGGATTTCAACACAATCGTCAGCGACAAGACGGTGTCCGCGTTTTACAAGCTCAAGGGCCGTTTCGCTCTTTCCGACCCCGCTTTTTCCGGTGATCAGTACACCGATACCGTAAACATCCACAAGAACGCCGTGAACGGCAGTAGTCGGAGCAAGTTTCCCTTCCAGAAAGTTCGTCAGCCTGCTTGAAAAACGAGTTGTTTTTAACGGGGAGCGAAGCACTGGCACCGATTCCCGTTCAGAAGCTTCGATCAGCTCCTTTGGAACCTCCATCTCTCGTGTAATAATAATGGCCGGAGTGATATCTGTACATAATTTTTCCATCCTTGTTCTTCGGGCATCTTCATCTAATTGTTCAAAAAAAGAAAGTTCTGTTCTTCCAAGCAATTGAATCCTCTCAGCCGGATAATAATCAAAATACCCTGCCATTTCAATTCCGGGGCGAGAAATATCACTTGTTGTAATCGGGCGGTCAATTCCCTCTTCTCCACTAATCAGCTCCAGTGAAAACTTTTCAATAATGTCCCTGGTTCGTACTTTCGGCAATCTTTTTACCTCCTTTATCACGGCAATCCTATACAATCATTATTTTTATTTTAGCATTTTTTAGCCTTGAACCAAATTTCATTGGACAAAAAACACTGCGTTTACGTTTATATAAAGTATACAATTGTTTGAATACTTTTTGTTCCTAATTTAATTGAAAAATATTTTTCAAATCGTATAAGCAACTTTACAAAATGTACGGTAAACTATCTAATGTCAATGATTTACAGGGTGAATAAACAATGAAAAAAACTCTTTTAAAAAATGTTGAAATTTACACAGGCGAGGAAGTCATAGATAACGGCTATCTTCTTTTTGAGGATGATAAAATTCTCGCTATTGGTTTTATGAAGGATCTGGTTGTCCCGGAAAACACCGAGGAAATCAATTTGGACTCAAGTCTTAAAGCAGCTCCGGGTTTTATCGATCTTCATATTCACGGGGCCGGCGGAGCAGATACGATGGACGCCACCATAGAAGCATTGTCAACGATGGCAGGCATCCTCCCGGCTGAAGGAACGACAAGTTTTTTAGCAACAACCATTACACAGGAAACAAAAAGCATTGAAGATGCCTTAAAAAACGCAGCAAACTACCGAAAACATCATAATAAGCCCGGAGAAGCTGAAATTCTCGGCATTCATCTTGAAGGTCCGTTTATCAATGAAAAACGGTCCGGGGCCCAGCCTGTCGAGCATATACGCGAGCCGGATATTGACCTTTTTAAACAATGGCAGGAATTAGCTGAGAACGGAATTAAGCTTGTAACACTGGCACCAGAAAAAGAAAACGGCCTGGAATTTGTCAGCTATCTGGACCAATCGGGAGTCGTTGCCTCAATCGGCCATTCAGATGCGACATATGACGAAACAATAAAGGCTGTAGAAGCCGGAGCAAAGCATGTCACTCATCTATTTAACGGAATGAGAGGATTGCACCATCGGGAGCCTGGAATTGCCGGCGCCGCTCTTCTGCTGAAAGAATTGTTGGTTGAAATCATAGCAGATGGAATCCATGTCCGTCCGGAAATGATTCAGCTTTCTTTACAAACAAAAGGAATTGACCGAATGATTTTAATTACAGATTCTATGAGAGCGAAATGCTTAAAAAACGGAACATATGACCTCGGCGGACAGGATGTGACCGTGAATGACGGAAAAGCTCTGTTAGAAAACGGAACCCTCGCCGGAAGCATCTTAAAAATGAAAGATTCGATTCAAAATATAATAAAATTCACAGGGATTTCACTATTAGACGCGATTCAGCTGGCAAGCGTAAACCCGGCAAAACAAATGGGTGTCTATGACCGTAAAGGAAGCCTTGCACCGGGAAAAGACGCTGACATTGTCATTCTTGACGAAAACTATGAAGTGTTTTCGACTTTCTGCCGCGGAAAAATAGCTTATAAAAGAGGAGGAGAGAACTCAACATTATGAATATTATAAAAGCTGAAAATTATGATGAAATGAGCCAGATGACCGCGAATAAAATCATTGAAATAGTACGGACCAATCCAAAAGTAACAATTGGACTAGCGACAGGAAGCACTCCTAAAGGTGTTTACAAAAAACTAATTGAAGACCACAAGGCGAACGGAACGACATACAAACAAGTTACAACCGTCAATCTCGATGAATACATCGGCATCTCCCGGAACGACCCAAACAGCTATCATTTTTTCATGCGTGAACAATTGTTCAATCACATTGACATTCCTCTTGAACAGACATACATTCCGGACGGGATGGCAAAAGATCTTCAACTCGAATGCACACGATTTGAGAGTGTGATTCAAGATCTTGGCGGTGTGGACCTTCAACTTTTAGGAATTGGCCATAACGGGCACATCGGCTTCAATGAACCGGGAACTTCGTTTGAAAGCCGCACCCATGTCGTAACACTTGCTGAAAGTACAAGAAAAGCAAATGCGCGATTTTTTCCTTCACTAGAAGAGGTGCCTACCCACGCGATCACAATGGGAATTGCGACAATTATGGAAAGCAAGGAAATTATTTTGCTTGCATCAGGTGCATCAAAAGCAGAAGCGATTGCAAAACTGGTACATGGCGAAGTAAATGAAAATTTTCCGGCATCCGTTCTTAAGCTTCATAAAAATGTGACGATCATTGCTGATAAAGATGCCTTACAATTCATTTAGCCTCAGAACAAGGAGGTTCATCATTTACGGCTTGCGCCATGTCCAATATGAACCTTTTTTCATATGTAAAAAGTGAACAAGCTGTCTTGAAAAGAGGTGAAAAAATGAAGATAATGCTTGATGCGGGCCACGGGTATTCTACAAAAGGCAAACGCAGCCCTGACGGCTTACAGGAGTACGAATTCAATCGGGCTGTTGCAAATTTTGCAAGAGATTTGCTGCAGGAATTTGAAAATGTTGCCGTTTATTTTGCCCATTCCGACCAGAGGGATGTTCCATTGCAGGAGCGTACTGACAAGGCTAACAGTTTGAAAGTGGATTGCTATGTGGCGATTCATGCGAATGCATATGGAAACACATGGAATGATGCAGGCGGGATTGAAACATATGTTCATATTTCAAAACCTCTTGAAGCAACTAAACTGGCCGAAAAAATTCAACAAAATTTAGCGAACTCGACCGGTCTGCGGGATCGAGGCGTAAAAACCGCTGATTTTCATGTTTTAAGGGAAACAAAAATGACGTCAGTACTGGTCGAATGCGGATTTATGACCAATCGTGAAGAAGTGAAGCTGCTTCGCTCAGATAATTACAGAAGAACATGCGCTGAAGCGATTGTAAAAGCCATAGCTGATCACTATAAGTTAAAAAAGAAAATTGTACAACCCCCTCCAGCCGCTAAAGGAATTTATAAAATCCAAGTCGGAGCTTTTAAAGAATTGAAAAATGCAGAAGAACTCGCAGAGCGGCTGAGAAAAGACGGTTATAACCCGTTTATTTACTTCGAAAAGTAAAACATGTGCTGCATGCTTGGATGAACGCGATCCAAGCATTTTTTTATTGAGGAGCTTGCAAAAAAATAAAAACTTTGGAGTGAAGTTATTGTTTTTTCACATACTAACCTCGAATTTAATCAAAGGAGGTTTCCGTATGAAAAAAATGACAACATTATTCACAATAACTGTTCTATCCTTTTTGCTTATCAGTGTTAGCGTGAATGCGATGGAAGGAGCAGCCGGACCGGCATGCAACCTGCAAAAACAAAATACAATGTCTGTTCTTTGGTTCCAGACAGCCGGAGAAGCAAAAGCATTATTTCATCAAGGGTACAACATAGGAAAAATGAGACTCGATGAAGCTTTAGAGAAAAAGGCGAAAAAGCCTGCTGTTGTGCTTGATCTCGATGAAACGGTATTAGACAACAGCCCATACTTTGCATGGACGATAAAAACCGGAATTCGAAATCGCGAAACATGGAAAGAGTGGATTAATCGGGCCGAGGCAAAAGCACTTCCTGGAGCAGTTGAATTTTTGACGTATGCCGACTCAAAGGGAGTGGAGATTTTTTACATATCGAACAGAAAAGAAGCCCAAAAGGAAGCGACGATTAAAAACTTGCAGCAGATTGGTGCACCGCAGGCAACTGCAGAACACGTTCTGTTAAAACAGCCCGGTGAAAAAGGCAAAGAAACACGCCGTCAACATGTAGCAAAAACACATGACATTGTCTTATTATTTGGGGATAACTTATCAGATTTCAAAGGATTTGATCGATTATCTGCTCCAGAAAGAGTCCAAAACGTTGAAAAACAGAAAGATGAATTTGGCAAAAAACTTATTGTCTTCCCGAATCCAATGTATGGTGATTGGGAAAAAGCCATCTATAATAATAATTTCGGCATATCAAACAGTGAAAAAGCAAAATTAAGAGAAGGAAGCTTGCAGCCATTTACACCTTAAAATAATATTGTTATGGAAGGCCAAAATAATAATCATAAACAGTAAAGACCAAGCCGCAAGTTATGCGAATTGGTCTTTTTTCTCGTCTTTGGACAGCTTAAAACTCCTGCACGTTTTTTAAGTGTATTGATCCGGTTTTTGAATCAGCGAACACTTTAACTACTTTTTTCTCGTCATTTACCGGTTTAAAGCGGAGCATTTTTTGAATCTTTTCCGTTTTTTCTTCTACAATTTGAATGCCCTCGAGCTCAACAGAAAAACCACCTAGATTTGTTTTTAGCTCGCCTTCAGCAGAAACAGATTCTGGAAGGAAAATATCGATGCTGCCTGTTGTCGCTTTCGCAACGATCGACTCTGTCCGGTTTTTTAATGAACAATGAACATCGCCATTAAAAGTTTGAACATCTGCTTTTACAAAATCTCCATCCAATTGAATGGCTCCGTTAATTGATTCAAGTTCGATCTCATCTGCCGTACTGTTGGATAATTGAATATGACCATTGGCGATCTCAACTTCCGTTTTGCGGGAAATAATGGCATCGAGATTAATTTTTCCGTTAGCTGCCTTCACTTTAAGGTTATTTACTTTTAAGTTTTTGCCTTCAATCGGGCCATTAAACATTCGGACTCTCACATAATCATAGTCTTCCTGAGGCACATAAATTTTTGCATCAACTTTCATCCATTTTTGCTGAGTGCTGAACCGCATTTTGCCCCCTTCAACCGCAAACAAAACTTCCTTTATAAAGGATTGCCTCGCTTCTTCCTGAGAATGAACCCGATAGACTTTCGCATTGCATTCAATCCGGACATCGCGCTGATCCCATGGCACGAGTTTGACTGCCCCGTTTGCCACGTCCACATCTATTTCTTTTACAATAGCTTCTCCATGATGGAAAATATGCGAAACCTCGATCGACCGGCCAAAATTAAGGTCTAAATCAAAATCCTTAATCTTTTTCAAAGCAGAATCAACGAAGTCAAAAATTTTATCTTTCACAGATTGAAATTTGTGATGGACAGAATCTTCCTTTTTTGCTTCTTCATAGTTTACGGCCTCGGATAATTCATGAATGATTTCCTCCTGCTTCTGCTCCATCGTTTTGCTGCTTTTATCGAGCTCTTCCAGTAAGGTTAACGCTTCATTGACGGATAGTTTGCCCTCTTGGACCATTTTTAAAATTCGCTGACGTTCCTCTTTCATCATTTTCCCTCCAAAGAGTTTTTGAAAACGCAAGACCTGAATTAACGCAAAACCTTAATGCCTTTTACAATGTTCCACACTAGTACGATACAGCTCAAAATGATCATTAATACGAAGGAAGTGAAAAAGATGACCGGAAAGGTTGTTGTTAGCTCCTCGATGATTATTTCGGAAAAGACTGAAAATAAAAGGATCGGCAACGGGATGAGCGGAATTAAGTGTGAGAAAAATGCTTTTTTTGCGTGACCCTTTACTTCTTCATCTTCGGCTGCCAGCCAGACGATTAACGGAAAAAGAATTCCGGCAAACAATACACTGAAATAACTTAAACTTGATAGAATTTTATTCGTTTCCACTTTCATCAGCTCCTTTGTATGTATTTACGCAAGGAGTTTTTGAAAGTTTCATATTTCCGGACCAATTCCGGATAAAATAAGGCTATAAAAAAGAGGTGCCTTTTTGCTTCAATTGGAGGCTTGGCTCTTAAAATGAACGAAGGCTCATAAATTAAAACGAAGGCTCATATTAAAAATTAAAAGCTCATAAATAAAAATGAAGGCTCATATATAAATTTAAAGGCTCATTAATCGAAAAAACGGCTCATAAGTACTTAATAACGGCTCATAAACCTGGAATGTTAACTTAAAAAAGCAGCTGCGATACCACAGCTGCTTTTTCATCTATTGATTTGTGACTTTTTCCTTCTGTTCAATCAGCTTTTTCATCCGTAGCCTGTCTCGCTCAAGAATTGGCTTTAAATATTTTCCTGTATAAGAACCGGGCACTTCCGCTACCTCCTCCGGTGTACCTTTTGCAACGATCGTGCCGCCCCGGTCACCGCCTTCCGGACCAAGGTCGATAATATAATCGGCAGCTTTAATCACATCAAGGTTATGCTCAATCACTAATACTGTATCCCCGTTGTCTACAAGCCGCTGCAAAACAGTAAGAAGGCGGGAAATATCGTCTACATGAAGCCCTGTTGTAGGCTCATCCAAAATATAAAAGGAACGGCCGGTCGAGCGGCGATGCAGTTCGGAAGCAAGCTTCACGCGCTGGGCCTCTCCCCCTGAAAGCGTTGTTGCCGGCTGACCCAATTTGATATACCCTAGTCCGACATCGGCAATCGTTTGCAGCTTTCGTTTAATTTTCGGGATATTCTCGAAAAATACGAGAGCATCTTCAACGGTCATATCCAGGATTTCGGAAATATTTTTGCCTTTGTATTTCACCTCAAGCGTTTCACGGTTGTAGCGTTTTCCGTGGCAAACTTCACAAGGAACGTATACATCAGGCAAAAAATGCATTTCAATCTTAATAATTCCGTCGCCGCGGCATGCTTCACATCGGCCGCCTTTCACGTTAAAACTGAAACGGCCTTTTTTATAACCGCGCACCTTCGCTTCATTTGTAGCCGCAAAAACATCGCGAATATCATCAAACACTCCTGTATAAGTTGCCGGATTGGACCTTGGAGTCCGGCCTATCGGCGACTGGTCAATGTCAATGACTTTATCGAGATACTCAATCCCTTTAATTTCTTTATGCTCACCCGGTCTGCTTTTTGCATGGTTAAGCTTTTGGGCAAGTGATTTATGAAGAATTTCATTAATCAATGTGCTTTTTCCTGAACCGGACACGCCTGTAACCGCGATAAAAGTCCCCAGCGGAAACTTGACATTTACATTCTTAAGATTATTTTCTTTCGCCCCTTTAATTTCTACATAGCGGCCGTCAGGTTTTCTGCGTTCAATCGGAAGCGGAATAAATTTTTTCCCGGAAAGATACTGGCCTGTCAGCGAGTTCGGGTCATTCATGACTTCCTCCGGAGTTCCCGCAGAAACAATTTGACCGCCGTGGACTCCTGCTCCCGGACCAACATCAATTAAATAATCTGCAGCGAGCATCGTATCTTCGTCATGTTCGACGACAATCAGCGTATTTCCGATATCACGCATATTTTTCAACGTATCAATCAACCTGTCATTATCACGCTGATGAAGCCCGATTGACGGTTCATCCAAAATATAAAGAACGCCTGTCAGCCGGGACCCGATTTGGGTCGCCAGACGAATGCGCTGTGCCTCTCCTCCCGACAGCGTACCGGCCGCACGGCTTAGCGTTAAATAATCCAACCCTACATTGATCAAGAAGCCGAGTCTTTCCTTAATTTCTCTTAAAATGAGATTGGCGATCTTAAACTCTTTTTCTGTTAAGTCAAGGTTTGTAAAGAACTGGTGGGCTTCTACGATCGAAAGTTCGGTGACCTGCCCGATATGCCTTCCGTTAATCAGAACGGAGAGGCTTTCTTTTTTCAGGCGATGCCCTTTGCATGTCGGACACGGCTGATGAGCCATATATTTTTCCATTTGTTCACGGACATAATCAGAGCTTGTTTCTTTATAGCGCCGTTCTACATTGTGAAGAACTCCTTCAAATTCAATATAGTTTTCTCTCATTTGGCCAAAATCGTTTTCATAACGGAAATAAATCCGCTCACCTTTTGAGCCGTATAAAATTTTATCGAGTAAATGCTCCGGCAAGTCCTTAACCGGAACATCCATATCAATTCCATAGTGGTTGCATACCGATTCAAGCAGCTGCGGATAATATTGCGAACTTGATGGTTCCCACGGAGCAATTGCATGTTCTCTTAAAGTAAGATCCTTATTCGGAATAACTAGGTCGACATCAACTTCAAGCTTTGAGCCGAGACCGTCGCAGTCAGGGCAGGCGCCATAAGGGCTGTTAAAAGAAAACATCCGCGGTTCAAGCTCTTGAATCGAAAAACCGCAATGAGGGCATGCATGATGCTCGCTGAAAAGCAGCTCCTCTTCACCAATCACATCAATGATGACTTTTCCATCACCAAGACGTAATGCTGTTTCTAACGAATCCGACAGCCGGGGCGCAATTCCGTCTTTCACGACGATCCGGTCAATGACGACTTCAATCGAGTGCTTTTTATTTTTCTCAAGCTCAATTTCATCGCCCAGGTCATGCATTTCACCGTCAATTCGGACACGGACGTACCCTTGTTTTTTAATTTCATCGAGTGTTTTTGCATGGGTGCCTTTCCGTCCTGATACAACGGGTGCAAGAATTTGCAGCCTGGTTCTTTCCGGGTATTCCAAGATGCGGTCCACCATCTGTTCAATTGTTTGTGAGGAAATCTCAATTCCGTGCACCGGGCATGTCGGCCGTCCGACTCTTGCAAATAAAAGCCTTAAATAATCATATATTTCCGTTACTGTTCCAACCGTTGACCGAGGATTCCTGCTAGTTGTTTTTTGGTCAATGGAAATGGCCGGAGACAATCCTTCAATTGAATCTACATCAGGCTTATCCATTTGACCGAGGAACTGGCGGGCGTAGGCGGAAAGAGATTCCACATATCTGCGCTGCCCCTCTGCATAAATCGTATCAAAGGCGAGCGACGACTTTCCTGAACCGGAAAGCCCTGTTACCACAACAAGCTTATCTCTCGGAATGGTGACATCAATATTTTTTAAATTATGAACTCTGGCACCTTTTACAACAAGTTTTTCCATCGCCATGTAATCGTCATCCTTCCGCTTTTAACTCAAGTATTAAATCACGAAGCTCGGCGGCCCGTTCGAAGTTTAAAGCTTTTGCCGCTTCCTTCATTTCTTTTTCCATATCGGCAATTAATTTTTCCCGCTCTTTCTTCGTCAATTTGCCAAAGCTTTGAGCCGGTTTGTATTCTTCCTGTTCTTCAGCCGCATATGTGGCACGGATGACATCGCGAATTTCTTTCTTAATTGTTTGCGGTGTAATTCCGTGTTTTTTATTGTATTCTTCCTGAATCGCACGGCGGCGCTTCGTTTCATTAATTGCAATTTCCATTGACTGGGTCATCCGGTCAGCATACATAATGACATGACCGTTTGCATTCCGGGCTGCCCGGCCGATCGTCTGAATAAGAGAACGCTCCGAACGAAGAAAGCCCTCTTTATCAGCGTCAAGAATCGCAACAAGAGAAACTTCGGGAATATCAAGTCCTTCTCTTAACAAGTTGATCCCGACAAGAACATCAAACTTCCCGAGGCGAAGGTCCCGGATAATTTCAATCCGCTCAAGCGTTTTTATCTCTGAATGCAAATATTGAACCTTAATCCCGATTTCTTTCAAATAGTCAGTTAAGTCTTCCGCCATTTTCTTCGTCAGCGTCGTTACAAGAACTCGTTCATTCCGTTTAATCCGGTCCTGAATTTCGCCGATCAAATCATCAATCTGCCCTTCAATCGGACGGACATCAATCGTCGGATCCAGCAGGCCGGTCGGCCGGATAATCTGCTCAACCATTTCGGGAGAGTGCTCCAGCTCATAAGGTCCCGGAGTCGCCGAAACATATACAATTTGATTAATATGTTTTTCAAATTCTTCAAATGTCAGCGGACGGTTGTCCAGTGCTGAAGGGAGCCGGAAACCGTGGTCGACAAGAACCTGCTTCCGGGCACGGTCGCCATTATACATTCCACGGATTTGCGGCAAAGTGACATGTGATTCATCAATAACAATGAGAAAATCGTCAGGAAAATAATCCAGCAATGTATAAGGCGTTGAACCCGGAGGCCTTAATGTCAGATGCCTCGAGTAATTTTCAATTCCTGAACAAAAGCCCATTTCCCTCATCATTTCAAGATCATATCGGGTCCGCTGCTCAAGGCGCTGCGCCTCCAAAAGTTTGTCTTCTGCGCGAAGCTTTTTAAGCTGCTCTTCCAATTCTTTTTCTATATTTTCGATGGCGATTCGCATTTTTTCTTCACGCGTAACGAAGTGGGAAGCCGGAAAGATCGCAGCATGCTCGCGCTCCCCTAAAATTTCTCCTGTTAACGCATCGACTTCACGGATTCGGTCAATTTCGTCTCCAAAAAACTCAACACGGATGCAGTGTTGATCCCTTGAAACAGGAAAAATTTCCACAACATCCCCGCGCACGCGGAATGTCCCCCGTTTGAAGTCAATGTCATTCCGTTCATATTGGACATCAACGAGGCGGTGCAGCAGCTGGTTTCGTTCAATTTCCATGCCGACACGCAATGAAACGACGAGTTCACGGTATTCTTCAGGCGAACCGAGGCCATATATGCATGAAACGCTGGCAACGATGATCACATCCCGTCTTTCAAACAGAGCAGATGTAGCCGAGTGGCGCAGCTTATCAATTTCATCATTGATGCTTGCATCTTTTTCAATATAAGTATCTGTTTGCGGAACATACGCTTCAGGCTGATAATAGTCGTAGTAGCTGACAAAATATTCGACCGCATTATTCGGGAAAAATTCTTTAAACTCACTGTAAAGCTGTCCGGCAAGCGTTTTGTTGTGGGCAATTACAAGGGTCGGTTTATTCACCTCTTTAATCACATTCGAAATCGTAAATGTTTTCCCTGTTCCCGTTGCCCCTAAAAGTGTTTGGTGCTTCTTCCCATTCTTTATGCCTTCCACAAGTTTTCTTATCGCTTCAGGCTGATCGCCTTGGGGCGAATATTTCGAAACTAATTCAAATTGCTCCGTCACAAAAAAACCTCCTGTTCCGCAATGGTATGAACCCAAAAGTGATTCGAGCTATTTACTTTTATCGCAATCAAATATGGATAAAAACCACCACTGACAAAGTTTCACATTATCCGTCTTCAAAAACTCATATCAACATTCTACCACAAAGCACTCAAAACAAACCAATAAAGTGCGAACGAATATTCGATTTTTTTTGATCTTAACAAAGACCTCAAATTGCCCGAGGTTCTTCAGTTTTTTCTTTTCAAAGCAAAAAACCTGTCGAAAAAAGCAGACAGGTTTAACAAAGGTTATTTCGATTTTCGTATTAAATCTGTTAAGCGCTCCTCCGGATTCTGGCGATCATTCTTCTTGCAAACCAAAAACCTAGTGTTAAAGAAAACGCATCAACGACAATCAGCCCGAGTGAATTCGTGTACCCTTTATAGACCGAGGCGGCTATCAGCGCGACTGTAAGAATAAGCCCGATTACATGATGATACGTTACCCTTGTAAACAGCAAAACTAACAGGCATGGCAAAAATAAAGCCGAAAAATATTTAATAACCATAAGGACACCTTCTTAAAAAATGCAGATTTTTCTACCACTGGATCATTTAACGCTTATCAATAGAATATATCTTCTTTTCAGCGTATACAAGTTTTTTACAACGATTCCGTCATCATTCATTGCTAAAAGGGTAGGGGCCAGACCCCTACCCTTTCTTTCTTCTTAGCTTGCTTATGCTTTCAAAAACGATTGGAACAATTAAGAGAGTAAGCAGGGTTGAACTTGTTAATCCGCCTATTACGGTAACGCCAAGCCCTTTGGATATCAATCCGCTTCCTTCCATGCCAAATGCGAGCGGCAATAATGCTCCGATCGTCGCAATCGCAGTCATTAAAATCGGGCGCAAGCGGGTTGCCCCTGCCTCAAGCAATGCTTCCCTTGTACTGAGTCCTTCGTTTTCTTTTCGAATAACCCGGTCAATCAGAACGATTGCATTTGTTACTACAATACCGATTAACATTAAGGCGCCGATCATTGCCGACACACTGATTGTCTCACCGGCAATCAGCAGGGCAACGAGCCCGCCGATAACCGCGAACGGCAATGAAAACAGAATCGTAAACGGTGCAAGAGCGCCGCCGAAAGTTACGACGAGGATAAAATAAACGATAGCAATGGCAGCGAGCATCGCCAATCCTAATTGTGTAAAGGTTTCCTGAATATCTTCCGTAACCCCTCCCATCGAAATTTCCACATTTGAAGGCAAGTCAATCTTATCCACTTCTTTTTGAAGTTTTGCAGACGCTTTGGCAACATCATCTGTTGTCAGCTCGGCGCTGACTTCTGCATAAATCCGGCCGTCACGGCGCGTAACGGTGTCCGATGTTTTTCCTTTCTTGATTTCAACCAATTCACTTACAGGAACTTCGATGCCAAGCGGTGATTGAATCTTTTCTTCGATCATATCATTGACACTTTCATAGCTTTCTTCTTCAACTTGAAGATAGACATTCAGCTCTTCCCCGTCTTTTTCAATTGTCGTCAGAACGGGGCGCTCCCTTGTCTGAGAAAGTTCCATGCCGATTTGTGCAGCCGTTAATCCGAGCTTGCTCAATTTTTTCTGATCAGCGACGAGTGTAAATTCATCATATGATTCGGAAATGCTCGAATCAATTTTCGTAAAACTTTTGTCCTTTTTCATAATGTCTTGAATTTCTTTTACAACCGGTTCGATATCTTCCCGCTTTTCACCGTATACATAATAGACAATTTCATTGCTGCCGGCTTGAGAATGAAAATCTTGAGAAGCCCATTCACCTTCTGCTGTTTTTTCCTGAAGATCCTTAATCACCTTTTCCTTTTCCTCTTCAAAATTAGGTGTATCATCTTCATATGCAATAAACATGATCGCGCTGTTCGTATCACCCGGATTCATAGGGTTTTCGCTTCCAAGCGACAATTGAACCGTCTTTACGTTATCCCTCTCAAGGAAGAATTTCTCTGCATCTGACGTGTATTTTTTCACTTGCTCCAATGTTTCCCCCGGGGCAGGTTTATACGTAACAACCATCATTTTCTCTTCTTCAGACGGCAGGAAGCTGACCCCGATGACAGGAACAAGGAATAAGCTTCCGACAAGGAGGAGCAATGCCATTAAGCTTGTCACAATCTTATGGTTTAACGACCAGTTTAAAATTTTCCTATAAGCTTGAGCCAATCTTCCAGGCTTATCCTCGTCGTGATGGACTCCTTCTTTTAAGCCTTTTTTAAATAGAGAATGAGCCATCATCGGTACAATCGTAATCGCAACAAGCAATGAAGCGAGCAACGAAAAGACGATGGTTAAGGCAAACGGCATGAACAGCTCGCCGACCATTCCCTTCACAAGTGCAAGAGGAAGAAACACGGCGATCGTTACGATCGTTGATGACATAATCGGAATAAACATTTCTTTCGTCGCTTCGCGGATCAATTCCATTCCTTTCAGCTTTTCGTCCTTCAGCGACATTCTCCGGTATATGTTTTCAATTACGACGATCGAATCGTCGATCACCCGGCCGATTGCGACGGTCATCGCGCCTAAAGTCATCATATTCAGCGTAATATCCATCTGCTTTAGCAATAAAATGGCAATCAAAAGCGACAGCGGGATCGAAATAACCGCAATCAAAGTAGATCTGATATTTCTCAAGAATAATAGAATGATGACGACCGCAAACGCTGCTCCGAACAGCGCCTTGCTTAACATCGTCTCTACAGAATCTTCAATCGGCGTAGCCTGGTCAAACGTTGTGACTACTTCCAGACCTTCAATTTCGTCTTCAAATTTTTTCAACTCTTCTTTTACTTCATTCGCGACCGTAACGGTGTTGGCATCAGCCGTTTTTACAATTTGAAGGCCAATCGCTTCTTTTCCATTCGTTCTCGAAATCGATTCTGCCTTGCCAACCAATTTAATATCAGCAATGTCTTCAAGTTTTACAGTCTGAAGCACTAAACCTTGCTGCGGCTGTCTTTGGATATTTCCTTGGGAAGTTCCGTCCAGAGATATTCCAGCTGCATTGTTTTGAGATGCTGCTGCGAAACCTTGTGAACCTGCTGCAGGATTTCCCTGAGGCGCCGCCATGGAACCGCTCTGCGGACCTGCAGCAGGATTTCCCTGATTGACTGCCTGCGAATTGTTCCGGCTTCCGGTTGAAGGGATCACCGGAATTTCCAAAGCTTTTAATTCTTCGATTGTCGTAACATTTCCATCCACAACAACCGATTGCTCTTTATCTTTAAATGTATAAAGCCCTAAAGGAAACGTAATATCTTCGCCTTTTATGTAATTTTTTACTGTTTCCTGGTTTAAACCGTATTGAGCCATTTTCTCATCGTTAAAAACAAGTTGAACCTCTTCGATCTGCTGTCCGGAAATTTGTACGGATGATACACCGTTAATCCCTTCCAAAGCAGGCACGATTTCTTCTTCAACTTTTTTTGTAAGCTGTGCAAGCGACTCTTTTTCATTCGAGATACTTACAGCCACAATTGGGAAGTCATTTATGCTGACCTTTGAAATTTTCGGCTTATTCACGCCATCCGGAAATTGAATCGAAGATAAAGCTTCTTCTAACTCATTTTTTGCCTCGTCCATATCCTTTTCATATTCATATTCGATTTGAACAGATGAAGCATTTTGAAATGAATTAGAACTGACTACATTCACCCCGTTAAGATTTTGGGCCGCTTTTTCAATCGGCACGGAAATCTTATCTTCTACCTCTTCAGGTGTAGCTCCGGGATAAAAAGTGGTAACACTGATAACCGGAGTTTTGATATTCGGAATTGTTTCAAGCTTCATGTTCAGTCCGGAATATAAGCCTGCCGCTGTAATAATGATGGTAAGCAGCCAGACCGCGAACTTATTTTTAAGGGAAAAATTTATTATTTTATCCATTGTTTCCTCCAGCTCCTGTAGCTTAGAAAATTTCACTTGACCGACTGGTCATGATAACAAATAATATAAATGACCAGTCGGTCAGCAGTCAATATAGACTTTAAAAAATTTACAATAAATTAAGGGTTTATCTTTAATGACCAATCGGTCATAATTAGGATAATAGGTTCGGACGGGAGAAAGGAAAATGAAAGAAAAAGAAAAGCTGATTATCGATGCGGCGATGAAATTGTTCGCAAATAAAGGGTTTGACGCCACTTCAATTCAAGAAATAGCGAATGAAGCAGGAATTTCTAAGGGAGCTTTTTATATCTATTTTAAATCGAAAGAATCACTGCTTATTGCAATTTTTAAATATTACTATGAAACAATCAAAGCGCGAATGGATGAAATAAAATCATTAGATTTGCCTCCAAGAGACATGTTTGTTGAACACATTGTCTGCCTTTATTCAGAGATTAGCAAACATAAAGAATTTATTATCATGCAGACGAGAGAACAAGCCATTCCCTTTAATGAATCCATTGCTGAATTTATCAACAGCATGCACATTGAAACATATCAATTTTACAAAAAATCAATGACTGCAATATACGGGAAAAACATTGTTCCATATCTTGGCGATCTTTCGATCATTTTACAAGGCATCTTTCAATCGTATTTACAGCTGATTCTTTTCCAAAACAATCCGATAGACTTTTATAAACTAGCCGGATTCATACTGCGGAGAGCCGATGATTTAGCAAATGGATTGATGAAATCTGAAGAAGAACCAATCGTGCCGCCCCAATTGCTGAATCAGGCACTTTTTGACAGCCGCTTTTTCCAAAAAAAGATGAACAAGAAAGATCTCCAACTTTTAATCAAGAAATTTAAATCTGATTTGGAAAAATCAAGTGACTTATTTGTTACGCTTGATGTGCTTGAAGCTGAAATCAACAGTGAAGCACCAAGAATTCCGTTGATCCAAGGGATGCTCGCGAATTTAAGAGATGTCAAGGAAATGAAAGAATTAAAGCTGCAAATTGAAAATTTCTTTGGACTTTGAGAAAGAACGCAAACGATGAATAGATGATATTTACATAATTTTAACTGTATTCAAAATTATGTTTAACAATCTCCCGTTACTGTTTTAATATGAAGAACAATAAGTATCTTGTACGCTGGAGGAAAAATGAAAGAAAAAATCGTATTTATACATGGCCTGACGGGCAGAAAACGTGCGTTTCATAAAGAAATCGATTACTTTAGTCAAGCGTATCATACGTATGCATATGATTTATTAGGCCACGGAGAAGATCGAGGAAAACCAGTAGAGTTTACATTAGATAATTTAGTTGAACAGTTGGAAATTCTTTTTGATCAGGAAGGAATTGAAAAAGCTCATATTTGTTCTTTAAGCTATGGATGTTATCCTGCTACAATTTTTGCGAATAAATGGAAAGAAAATGTATTAAGTCTATGTTATATTGGAGGCCATTATAACTCTCCATCTCCTTTATTTGCTGTCTTCCAGCATTATTGGGATACAAGCAGCGAAAATTATTCGACATGGCTAAAAAACTATGCCCGGGATTTATTTCCAAAAGAAGGGGTCGTTGATCCATATTCATTAGTTTCATCGAAGGTATACTATAAATACGGTCTTGAGTTGGATAAAGGAATTTTAAAAGAAGCGATCGGACATAGGCTTTTTTATGATTTGCGAAGGGATCTAAAAAACATAAATGTTCCTGTTCTTTGGGTGATGGGGGATCATGACTTTCTCTATAAGTCTAGTATTGCAGATTTAAAGAAAGTAATTCCACATGTGCAATATAAGGAAATTCCACATGCAGGCCATACAGCTAACTTATTTCGTCCAAAATCCTTTAAAAAGATATACGAGGATTTTCTAAATGGAATTCAACGAACAAAATCAGAAAAAGTTCCAGTATTGAAAGGGAAAACCCTTTAAATGATAAAGGGTTTTGTTCATTTTAATGAAATCGACCGGTTATAAAGCAGAGTTTGAAAAACATTCAGAATGTACGCAGTTATTAAATGAACAACGATAAAAATCATAAATACCACGAGTGATTTTACTGTTAAAATGTGATATTTGATTAAGAGACCCTCAACCACCCCTACAAAAACAAGGATGAATAAATATTTTATCCTAGAGTGAATCTTTGTTATGAATAAGCTCATGCCAAAAGAAGTGATAAACAACGTTGGTACCGAAGCCGCAAGATGATCACGAAATGAATTTGAAAAAAGACCTATCGAAAATTTAATAAAACCGGGTGCTCCTAAAAGAAAAAAAGACAATACACTGCTTATACTTACTGCAGAAAAGGAGAGTAGCAAAAAACTGAACCGTTTTGTCATTTTATCATTCCTGATGTGATACCATAAACGTTTTGCAATCCAAAAATGGATCGGTAACAGAAGCCCGGTATAGTAAGGTTTCCACCATATCTGATGGTAAATATGAAGATTTAGAAAGATTAATTCAATCCCCATAAAAATGAAAGAAAAAAAGATAGACCATCGGAATTTTAATTGGTTTGCCGCAATCCACAAGCCCACTGCCGGAACAGCTAATAAATTTGATGCAAAGTGTCCTACTACGCTATCTTTGTAAATATTTTTAAACACTCCTACCTCATAAAAATAACTTTTAAAATACACAAAGATCGCAGTCTCCAGTGGATAAATAATTCCTGCTATTGCTAAATAGAATACAAAAAGTCTAGGATCTTTAAACTTCCATAAAGTATAAACAATGAAAGCGATACTTAAAATTGATAAGCCAATATACCAAAACAATTTATTTTCCCCTTACATGAAGTTGTAACCTTCCAGCACGCTCCTAAAGATTAATATGTACACCCAGCTCCTATATTAAAGTATCCAAATTTGTCCAATGTCATAACAAAAAAACCTGCACATAACATAAAGTATAAGTACTTTTCATGCGCAGCGGTTGCATGTCAGATAAAACAAAAAAATTATTTCTAAATATGTGAGGAGGCAGGGTATGAGCAGTTCTGAAACAACTCCTGATTTTCCCGGCAAAGACAGAAATAATCAGATGTTGCTCCCCCCTGAAAAATTTGCCGCTCTACCGGAATCTTTAACAGAAAGTCTTTTCATTGAGCGTTCTTTAACGGAGAATAAGTTTTGGTTAAGGATCATGAAAGAACATGCTTTATTTTTAGGCGAAGGTTTTAACAAAAATGACAAACAGCTTATTCAGCAAACCGACCGATTTTATCATTATTTTGAGCAGCAGGAAAAAAGGGCCTATCAAACACCCAATAATGTAACGCAAGTCAGGAAATTAAATGAAGACTCAATTCAATTAGTGTATGGGTTTCGAAATTTCAAGAGGAACCTTCTCATTTTGATTATCAATTGTAAAGTAAGCGGCTTTAACTTCCCCCTCCTTGTCGATCACATTGCACGGGAAGCAGAATATTTTATTAGGACATTAAAAAAGTTTAACAAGGGGATTTTAGACCCCATTCAAGATGCCATCATTAGTGAAAATGTCTTTTGGCTCCGCATAATGATGGAACATTCAAGATTTATCTCGTCTTTGCTTGATCAGTCAGAACGCAACCTCGTCAATACAGCCAGAAAATTCGGAGATGATTTTGAAGTGCTTCTTAATCAGGCCAGAGATGTTGAGTCGATGCTATATAAGAAAAGTCCGACATACCCTATTATCGGAAAACTAAATCAAGATAGCGAAAACGCAACGGTTGAATTGCGAAACTTTAAACAAGCAGGTTTAGATTTAATCAAAAGCTGTCAGATTCGAAGTGTCATAAACCCGTTATTAGCGGATCATGTCGTACGTGAAGCGGATCATTTCTTATATATGATTAATGTACTGGAAGAACGATTAAAAAGGAAACAAGCAACCGAGCAGCTGCAGTAAAAGCGGGATCAGAAATTTTCCCGCTTTTCTTCTTTTTCAATGAACATAAGACAGCTTTTGAAATAGTTCATAATATAAAGAATACAGCTGTTACAATGGAAATTTTGCAGTTTTCATCCTTTAAGTATCCGCTATAATTCCTTTTTCCCTTAAATAAATGATATAATCAGTTGAAATTCCTCTCTCACCGAGTTGCCTTAACATAGCGGTTATATTTCCTCTATGATAGGTGCCATGATTCACTATATGAATGAAAATATCCCATAATTGGTTGCAAAACGTTTGTCCTTTAGTGTTTTGATAGTATATTCGTTTATTTTCCTCTGCATTACCAGCAGCAAGATATTGACTGTGTACTTCGGAAAATGCTTCTCTTGCTTGAGGGACATTTTGAAATGTTATTTCTGGTAATGCACTTAAATTTTGCCCTTGAATTCTTTGAATCCACATACTTTCCACTGCATATAAATGTTCTAATGTTTTTAAAATACTTGGAAAGACACTCGGAATCTCTTTGCTCAGTATTTCTTCAGGGAGGGTTTCCAAATGATCTAAAAGCTTATTTGTTGCCCAATAGTGATAGTCAAGGAAATTTTTAATCATTCTTACCTCCAAGATCGATTCATATATTTTTAATTGAGTCCGGGGGATTTTGATAAATTACATTAACCAACTGCACTGTCCTGCTTTTTCTCATCCTGGACGAAAAGGATTCCCAGTTCATGATGATCGCCTTCGAATAGAGCCCGTTGGACAAAACGGACTTCTCCGTTTACATCCAGTACTTCAAGCTTGCAATGGGCTCTGTTTCGCTGCAAAGCTTCGTAAAATTCTTTTTCGTTTTGGACGCGTACTCCGTTCACTTTTGTCACCATTTCTCCGACCTGCAACGCCATTTTGCTGGCAGGCGATTCCGGGATGATTCCAAGAATTATTAAGCCGTTGTTTCGTTTGGAAAAATAAAAAGGAAGATTCTCTTCATGCAGTCTCTGGTGCAGCGTAATGGCCTCCCTGCCAAGAATCGCAAGCGCTGCTGCTGCAATGGACGCGATCGGCCACCAATAGCCCGCTGTCGAAACAATGAAAGTAATCGCTCCCAGCACGATGACTCTTTTTCCAACAAGCTGAACAGCTTCTTTTGGCAGCAAACCTTGAATTTGCTGATGAAACCCTATGGAAAACGGAACCAATAAGAGAGAATATGACTGCTCACCAAATGAAAATGCGGGCCACCATTCAGAAGGGGGATGGATTGCTCCTCCCGGCAAAAGCAGGAACACCGGAAGCATCCAAAGACGCTTTACTTCATGAACCCCAACTGTCAATCCGCGCTTGCTTTTTATTAATTTCGGCGAAGTGCCTTTCGGTCCGTTTTTAATAATAACAATTCCTTCACCAATGATTAAGAGAGCAAGCAAAACAATGATCGATGGGTAAATTTTTTCATTAAGACTTGTAAAAAGATCAGGCATAAATGGAAATGGCCAACCTTGCTGCGCGGCAAAAATGAGGGCAAAAAATGCCGCTCCCAACGTATAGGCCGGAGCAAGCAGCCGAACTTTTGTCG
The DNA here is from genome assembly GCF_028888695.1 of Bacillus methanolicus. Taxonomy (NCBI): domain Bacteria; kingdom Bacillati; phylum Bacillota; class Bacilli; order Caryophanales; family Bacillaceae; genus Bacillus; species Bacillus methanolicus. The sequence continues at coordinate 113,657 of NZ_PNFF01000002.1, forward strand.
TAAGGCTCCACAGAAATGTAAACAGCGCTGCCAGAACAACCGCTGCAAATGGAATAACTATACCGGCTGCTATAGCAACTAAAGAGAAGACGAGTCCAGTTACAATTCCAAGCGGAAACAGCTGCCTCAGTTCGAAATACGCATCCTCTACGCGGATATGAAAATTCCGCCTTTCCCTTTTAACCCGGGAGACTCCTAATATTCCGGCCAAGAAGACAAGATAATAAAACATAGGGTGAAGAAATAACTTACCTGTCCCTTTTAACAATTCAATAATCCATGCTTGAGCCACCCTTGTCACCAACCTCTATAAACAATTCTCACAGAATTAATATTTAGTAATCTATTAATGACTATTTTACCAAAACCTGACCATAAAACATATGCTAGTTTTTACACAAAAAACGTGCACGAGTTTTAAACTCACAATCCTAACATGGAAATAGCTTTCATTTTAAATCAGAACCAACATAATAAGGCGGTGTGAGCGAAGCAAAGCTCTAAATATTTTCAAAGCTTAACATGTATCTTGCTAAAGATAAATTAGCATTTCTATCTTTGTTTGCGTAGCTCCGCCCCTTTACCAAAGAAAAAAGCAAGGATAACCCTGCTTTCGACAAAAATTAGGATGCCTGTCACCTTGCTAACAACCGCAAGGCGGTTTGCAGCTGAAGATCATTTTCTTCTTTTTTCAATTCTTCCATAATCGCTCCTTGAAGTGCGGACGCTGTCTCTCCATCAATGATACCTGTTGGTTTTATGTCATGTTTCATTTGAAACGCTTTAACTGCTTTTACAGTCGATTCGCTGAAGTAGCCATCGGTCCGGCCCGGTTCAAAACTTAATTCATCAAGCATTTCCTGGGCGTTTTTTACTTGCTCATTGTTCATTTCTTTCTCAAGAGGTTTTTCAATTTTTAAAGGATGGGTATGGAAAATATCAGGCTGGCTGACTTTGATATCCGGTTCAATTCCTTTCTTGTGAATCCAGTTTCCATCAGGTGTAAGCCATTTAAACAGTGTTAACTTAATATTGCTGCCATCTTCCATCTGAACAGGCTGCTGAACGGTTCCTTTACCAAAAGTATGCTCCCCGATCAACGGGTATCCTTGTGCTTCTTTCAAAGCACCTGCCAATATTTCCGAAGCAGAGGCGCTCCCTTTATCAACAAGGACAGCAATCGAATATTGTTTTGGTTTTTTTAGAGTGGAAAAGTAGCGGTCTTTTTCTCCATTGCGTTTTTCAATTTGCACATATGGCTTTTTGTTTGTCACAAGTTCTCTCACTATTTCTTCAACGGTCGAAAGAAGGCCCCCAGGGTTGCCTCGTACATCAATCACAAGTCCATCAATCCCGTCTTTTTCCATTGACTTCAGTTGTGTTCTAAACTCCTCTGCTGTATTCTCGGAAAAAGAAGTTAATTCAATATAGCCAATGTCTTTTCCATTTACGTTTTTCACTTCTGAATAAACCGTGATTTGCGGGATTTCATCACGTTTAATTTCAACGGTTAAAGGTTCTTTCAATCCCTGGCGAGAGATTTCCAGTGTTACCATTGTACCTCTTTCACCGCGGATTTTTAAAGTTGCTTCGTATAAATCGAGTCCCTCAACACTTTCTCCATCCACTTTTAAAATTTGGTCATTCGGCTTTAAACCTGCTTTTTCCGCAGGCGAATCTTTAAATGGAGCGACGATCACAATTTTTCCGTCAATCATGCTGACCTCGGCCCCGATTCCCTCAAACGAGGATTCCAACGTCTCATTAAATTGTCGGGCAGTTTCTTTATCCATATAAACAGAATAAGGGTCTTTTAACGTTAAAAGCATCCCTTGAATAGCCCCTTCAACAAGCTGCTCTTCGTCCACTTTTTCAACATACTTGTTCAATATGAGACTGTAAGCTTGCTCAACTTTTCTTAAGTCGGTTTTACTTAAATTGCCTTCATTAGTGGATAACTGCTCTTCGCTTTGTTCCTGATTTGCCTTTTCCTTCTTTACTTCGGCCCATTTCATTCCTGCGTATGTGCCGCCGGCTCCTGTAATTAACGACCCAGCCATTAATAATGCAATCCATTTGCGATTCAACACCATCCCCCTCTTCAACTGCTGCCCGGATTCTTTTTCGATCAAGCTGCTTTTCGTCCAAAAAATATGACTGTCAAAAACAATATATGTTCAAATGGACGAGTTATGAAAAATATTACTTTTGAAAAAATTTGATTCGGAGCATTACTGGAATGTGAGAAAACCAGTCAGCTGACCGGTTCTATTCTTGTTCATATATTGAAATTGGAATGAAGGCTCATGGTTGTGCTTGGCGGCTCATATTTGGATTGAAGGCTCACGGATGTGATCGACGGCTTATATATTTGATTGAAGGCTCATGAATTTGATCGACGGCTCATATTTTTGAATGAAGGCTCATTTATCTGAATGAAGACTCATATTTTTGAATGAAGGCTCATATATCTGAATGAAGGCTTATATTCTTGAATGACGGCTCATATAATGAAATGACGGCTCATTTATCAAATTAAGGGCCCATAACCGTCCGTTGATTATGGCTCAGAGCAAGTCAACGCCGCATCAAAAAGGTAAAAAAGGCTGCTTTTGCGAAATAATCGCCGCTCCCATTGCAAAAGATCAATTTTTATTATTAAAAAAGGAAGAAGCAAAGCTCCTTCCTTCAATTAATCTATTAATCTGGCAGTTGAACCTATCAAATCGACTTAACGGGCAGCCGCATTCTGTTCAATTTGTTTTATATATTTTTTGCCCCAATCTTCGAGCATTTTTAGAACTGACATTAGACTTTTTCCTTGTTCTGTCAAGGAATATTCAACCTTTGGAGGAACAACAGGATATACTTCTCGATGAACAAGCCCGTCTTCTTCTAGTTCTCTTAGTTGATTGGTTAACATTTTTTGCGTAATGTTAGGGATTAATTTTTTTAGTTCCATGAACCGTTTTGTTCCTTTTAACCCTAGATGGCATAAAATAACTAATTTCCATTTTCCCTCGATCACAGACAATGTTTGTACTTTCTCGTAATACATGCCCTTATTACTTTGATTGGTTTCTTTTAGATAACTTTTACCCCATTCTTCCAGCATTTCAATGATCGGCATTAAGCTTTTTCCCAGTTCAGTAAGAGAATACTCCACTTTTGGAGGAACAACAGGATATACCTCTCGATGAACTAATCCATCTTTCTCCAATTCCCTTAGCTGATTGGTTAACATTCGCTGAGTAATGTCAGGGATTAAATTTTTAAGTTCAGTAAACCGTTTTGTCCCTTTTAACCCTAAATGACATAATATGATCAGTTTCCATTTTCCCTCTAAGACAGACAGTGTTAATTCTTTTTCGCGATAAATATCATTAATTTTTTCCCTGTTCATCAGATTCATCTCCAGATGTATTAGTATACTTTTTGATATTATAACACAAAAAAGTACCTACACGCATTTTTTGAAGTATTAGAACTTTTTTCAATTTAACCAAAATAATTAATAATGTGCTAAAAGAACGAAAGGCTGACCCAAAACAAAGAGCCGGGCACCCTTAGTTACTAAATATTGAAATCAATTTAGTAACTGCATAAGGGAACCTGGCACTTATTGGTCAGCCTCTATATTATTCACGTTATTATTTGGTTTTACTGCCTGTTAATTCCGGGATAAACGGTAAATCAGATTTACATAGAAATGTAATTTAATGGATCTACCGCATTGGATTTGGATGGATTCCATGGACCTTTATGAATTTCAAAGTGCAAATGTTGGCCGAAGGAATATCCGGTATTTCCCATTACGCCAATTTGCTGGCCTTTTGAAACAACTGCGCCTGTACCAACTAGTCTGCTCTGCAAGTGAGCATAGACAGTTGTGTAAATCTGGCCATTAATTGAGTGGGAAATAAAGATACAGTTTCCATAGCTGGAAGAATAGTAGGAACGGATAACAACACCGTCAGCTGCTGCTACGACTGGAACATTGGCACTATTCGCAATGTCAATACCTGCATGGAGTTCTCCATCGCGTGGACCAAATCCAGATGAGAAGCGGCCATTTGCAGGTTTCATGAACATTCCGCTTGATACCGGCGGAGTTGAAAGATTTGAACCGCCGCCACCGCCATTGCTGACGGTGCCGCCGCTGCCGCCGGAGCTTCTTTTTTGAGCTTGTGCTTGTCTTTGTCTTTCAAGTTCGGCAAGACGCTGCTTTTCTAGCTGGATCGCTTTTTGCATAGCTGCTTCTTGAGCTGCAAGTACTTCTTTTTCTTCTTCAAGTGCAAGCTTTTCTGTATGCTTGTGCTCTTCTTGTTTTTTCAATGTAGACATTAATCGATCTTTTTCCGCTTTTTGAGAATTCAACTGATTTTTCATGTTTTCAAGCTCAGCAAGCATTTTTTCAAGCTCTGCTAAATCCTTTTCTACCTTTGCCTGTTTCTCCTCTAAAAGCGCTTTATCTTTCATATGCTCGCGAAGAATTTCCTGGTCAGCTTCCACGAACGTTGCTACTGCCCCTACCCGGTCAATAAAGTCTGAGAAGCTTTGGGCACCCATTAATACATCTATGTAGCTTACCATTCCGCCGGTTTCCTGGAATGAACGAGCTCTCTCTTTGAGCATAGCATCGCGTTTTTTAATCCGTTCTTGCAAAACGGCGATTTCGCCTCTCAACTTTTCAATTTCTGCTTTTGTTTCAGCGATTTGTACATTTTTCTCGTTAATTTTTTCATTTGTATCGCCTATCGCAAGATCCAGCCTCTTAATCTCTGCAATGACTTTTTCCTGTTCATTTTGTAATCTGTTAATCTCTTGATCTGCTTTATTAATCCCCGATTCTACACCTGAACGCTTCCTTTGAAGTTCATTCTTTTTATTCTGTAATTCTTGCAATTTGGAAGATGCGATTGCTGAATTTGCAGCAACCCCAGTAAACAAACTCCCAACTCCTACCGTTGCCGCAACGGTTAGGGTTAATAATGACCTTTTCAAGTTCCGATTTCTCCTTTCCACTTTCAACTATGTACGGGTAAATCGTCTAATTTTTGTAAAAACCGATTTATGTATGTATTTCTCTTTTCTTATAAGGCTTAGCAAGGCCTGCATCAGGCCTTCTAAGCGCGACTAAACTTTTAAAAACTTTCTCATTGACATCATGCTTCCCCAGATTCCGATTAAAGCTCCCATTAAAATGAGCAGGGCGGCAACCTGGTAAACAAAAGGATTAAACTCCAGTATTTTTATAAAATGATTTGCCAGCTTTGGCTTCAAATAATCGTAAGCATAATAATAAGCGGATGAAACTAAAGCAATCGGCAAGATCGAACCGAGCAATCCGATCCATAATCCTTCAAGGAAAAACGGCCAGCGAATAAAAGCGTTGGTCGCTCCTACTAATTTCATAATCTCGATTTCTCTTCTTCTCGCAACGATCGTAATTTTTATCGTATTGGAGATCAAAAACATGGCTGTGAATAACAAACCGATAATTAAAACAAGTCCAACATTCCGGCTTGTTTCGATAAATTTGAATAATTTTTCAACGGAACCTTGCCCGTATTTTACCTTTGCCGCGTACTCCAATTTTTCAATTTTCTTTGCAGCTTTTATCGTGTCTGTCGGATTTTTCGTCTTTACGATAAATACATCGTTTAACGGGTTATCCTGCTCGAACGGTTTAAAGACTTTTCCTTCTTCTCCCAAACTGTTAATCAAGTTATCGAGTTCTTCTTCTTTTGAGGAGAATTCAATACTCTTTACTTCCGGGATCTGTTCTATTTTTTTCCTTAGAACTTGCTGGTCTTGTTGTTTTGCAACAGGATCGATGTGAACGCGGATTTCCACGTCCTCTTCTATGGTTGACGCCACTTTATTGAGATTCATCATAATGACGAAAAATACGCCAACAATTATTAGTGTTACAGTTACGGCGCTTACGGACGCAAATGTCATCCAACCGTTTCTTCCAAGGCTTTTAAAACTTTCTCTGACATGACGGCGAAATGTTCTAGCTTTCATACCCATAATCTCCTTTTTGCTCGTCGCGAACAATTCTGCCGTTTTCAATTGCAATGACTCGATGCTTGATCGTGTTAACGATTTCCTTGTTATGTGTAGCCATGACCACGGTCGTTCCTCTCGCGTTGATTGCTTCAAAGATGCTCATAATTTCCCATGAAGTTTCCGGGTCAAGATTTCCTGTAGGCTCGTCCGCTATGACAACTTTCGGTGAGTTCACAATGGAACGTGCAATCGAAACCCTCTGCTGCTCCCCGCCCGAAAGCTCTGTCGGAAGCATCCGAGCTTTATGCTTTAAGCCTACAAGATCGAGAGTTTCCATAACTTTTTTCTTTATCAAATTTGGCTGCTCTTCAATGACTTCCAGGGCAAAAGCAACATTCTCGTATACTGTCAACGTAGGGAGCAGCTTAAAATCTTGGAACACTACCCCGATATTGCGGCGGAGATGCGGAACTTTTTTGTCTTTTAATCTGCTAATATCCACACCGTTAATTAAAATGACCCCTTTCGAAGGTCTCTCTTCACGATAGATCATTTTGATAAACGTAGACTTCCCGGCACCGCTCGGTCCAACAATATATACAAATTCTCCCTGATCGATTTTTACATCGATGCCACTAACAGCTGTAACACCGTTTGGATATTTTTTATGTACATCCTGCATTTGAATCATTCATATCACCTAAATCAAGAACTTGTCGATTGATTTCATAAGCCATTTAGACTATTATTTCGACATTTTTTGCAAATTTTCCAATGACATTGTTTTTCAATAATCGTCAAATCTTTTATTGCCCTTTTTGCACAAACCCATTATAACATCATAATTTGTCAAATTAACGATAAAAAATATTACAGTTTCATTTCAAATTAGTCGAATTTTACTAGAATATGGTCTTGTTGGCTTTCTTCAGGTTAGGGAGCTTTGAAATTTTTTGTCAAAATTTTGTTTTGGGAAGTTTTTTAACAGGAATGTAAAAGAAAGATGACAATTGTAAAGATGTTTTAAGCTGGTTACTGTTGGAGAATAGCAAGGGATTCAGTAGGAGAGAAATTTTTTCGCTCGAAACGGAAATGAACGTTTGTGGTAAGGGGCATTTTCTTTTTAAAAAAGGCTGTCCCAAAAGTGCCCGGCACCCGTCTGAATTGTAAAAACATTGATCATGTTTTTTCTATATTCAAAGGGTGTCCGGTTTGGGTCAGCCTTTCATTTCCGGACTAATTATTTTTTGCCGGCAAGCCATTCAGCTACAGAAGAAGCTTCATCTCCTTGAAGCAAACCTTTTGGCATGGCGCCTTTCCCTTCAGCGATTACTTTTTCAATATCTTCTTTTGAAAGTTTGGAACCAATTTTGTCAAGCGCAGGACCTACTCCGCCTTCAAGATTTTGTCCGTGGCAGCTTGAACATTTTTGGTTAAATATTTTTTGGGCATCGCCTGCATCCGCAGTTGTTGTTTCACCGCCGCCGCCATTGTTTGTTGATGTGTCTTTCTCCGCATTATCTCCGCCGCCGCAGGCAGCCAAAACGAGAGAAGTACCCATTAATAAGGCAAGTAGCTTCTTTTTCAATTGTATTCCCCCCATTGTTAATAATTGCAAAGCACACCTATATTATACCAGTATTAGACCCGTTTAAAACCCTCACCAAGTACCTCGGAAGCATCCATAACAACGATAAATGCTGTCGGATCAATGTTTTTGACTAGTTGTTTCAATTTTGTGAACTCCGTTTGGTCCACTACACACATTAATACCGGGCGCTCATGGTCGGTGTACCCTCCATATGCTGATAGTTTTGTCACTCCACGGTCAATTTTATTCAATATTCCATTGCGAATTTCTTCCTGTTTGCTTGTAATAATCATTGCCATTTTCGAGCGGCCGAATCCCACTTGAACGAGATCAATCGTTTTGCTCGTAACATAAAGTGCAATCAGTGCATACAGACCGCGTTCTATATCAAATACAACAGCAGCCGTCAAAACGATCAGGCCATCAATAATTGCTACACACGTACCTAATGACAAGCCTGTAAATTTATTAATGATTTGCGCCGCCAGATCGGTTCCGCCCGTAGAGGCTTTTCCGCGAAAAACAATTCCAAGGCCAAGGCCTACACCAATCCCCCCGAATATAGATCCAAGGAGTGGTTCATTTGTCCAAGCATCCCAGTCGTTTGTCAAAAATACAACAAACGGCAAAAATACGGTTCCAACAAGTGTCTTCGTACCGAATTGCCTTCCTAAAAGGATCAGCCCGGCAATAAACAGCGGAATGTTGAAAGCCCACTGGACGTAAGCCGGCTCCCAGCCAAAAAGTGCGTCCAGTATGGTGCTGATACCGCTGACGCCGCCTGATGCAACTCGGTTAGGAAGCAGAAACACATTAAATGCAATCGCAATGATTGCAGACCCAACGAGGACATTTGTGAATTCCCATATTTTTTCCATCTTTGGATTATATGTAAAATCTCTCTTTTTCCTCATATGTTATTACTCCTCTACAATGCTTGAAAAATGCAGCTGCATAATTTTTCCGAAAGTGAGTATAGCATGGTATTTAAATAGTGTAAACGCCAACAAACTACCGTATTAAAGTGATAAAATTTTGTTTTTGTTTAGGTTTTGAAAAAAGTCATATTTTTATGAAATTTTCAAGGGAATTTTGGAATTGGCTTATAAATCATCGGAATTGGATCGTGAACTATCGAATAACCGGATCATGGACTATCGAAGCTTGATCATAAAACCAAAAATCGGAAATTAGATAATAAATCATCGGAATTGGATCATAAATTATTGAAATTGGGTCATAATTCATCGAAAGTAGATCATAAATCATGAAAACTAGATCGTAAACTATCAAAATTTGGATCATAAATCATCGAAACTGGATCATAAATTATCGAAATTGGATCATAAATTATCGAAATTGGATCATAAATTATCGAAATTGGATCATAAAATTAGAAACTGGATCATAAATTATCGGAATTGGATCATAAATCATCAAAAAAGGCTCTATAAAAAGAATTAGACTGACTCATAAAACCAATCCACAATAAAAAAACCTTGCTGCCCAAACACAGCAAGGTAATACAAAATATTATTGCAATCTTGAACGCAAGTAAGCATTAATAAACGGATCAATTTCACCGTCCATAACCGCTTGGACGTTGCCAATTTCCGTATTGGTGCGATGATCTTTAACAAGAGAATAAGGGTGGAACACGTAAGATCGGATTTGGCTTCCCCAGCCGATTTCTTTTTGTTCCCCGCGAATTTCCGCAAGTTCTTTTTCCTGCTCTTCAATTTTCTTCTGATAAAGCTTTGCTTTTAACATGTTCATCGCGCGTTCGCGGTTTTTGATTTGCGAACGCTCAGTCTGGCATGTTACGACCACACCCGTCGGGATGTGTGTAATCCGGACGGCAGAATCAGTCGTGTTAACGTGCTGTCCGCCGGCACCGCTGGAACGGTACGTATCGATCTTCAAATCTTCCTGCCGGATTTCAATTTCAATTTCATCGTTAAATTCCGGCATAACCTCACAGGAAACAAAGGAAGTGTGGCGGCGGCCCGATGCATCAAAAGGAGAAATCCTCACCAGGCGATGTACCCCTTTTTCTGCTTTTAAATATCCGTAAGCATTATGGCCTTTAATCGCCAGCGTAACACTTTTAATTCCGGCTTCATCGCCAGGCAGATAATCGAGCGTTTCCACCTTGAAGCCTTTTTTCTCCGCCCACCGTGTATACATGCGAAGCAGCATTGATCCCCAATCTTGAGACTCGGTACCGCCTGCACCCGGGTGGAGTTCCAAAATCGCATTGTTTTTATCGTATGGTTCATTGAGCAGAAGCTGAAGTTCAAACTGGTTGACGCGTTTTGTAAAGTCCTTGAGTTCACTCTCTAAATCTTCCTGCAATTCGGCGTCATTTTCCTCTTTCACGAGTTCATATGTTAACTCCAGGTTCTCTAACGTTTCATTCAAGTCATTAAATTCATTGACAAGGTCTTTTAAGCTATTCGCTTCATTAATGATTGTCTGGGCTTTTTGCTGATCATCCCAAAAGTCCGGCTGTAGCATGATTTCATCAAGCTCGGCGATTCGAGCTTCTTTATTTTCGAGGTCAAAGAGACCCCCTAAAGTCCGCTAATTTCTTAGCTGTTTTTTCAAGTTCATTTCGAATATCTGCTAATTCCATATCATCACCTCTAAAGTTTATTATCATTTTATCGTTATTTCTCCGAAAAAGACACCATCGGAAGGAAAAAATAGTCGGCTGTGCCGGCCGGCTCTCTTAAAATATTTTGGCGAATTAACGCGTCACTGTAGTGAGGGTCTGGCCCTCGTTGCTTTAACGCGTCACTGTGCTGAGGGCCTGGCCCTCGTTGCTTTAACGCGTTACCTTGGTGAGAAGCAGGACCCCGTCGATTTCTATGCGTTTGCTCCGTGGCAGTTTTTGTATTTTTTTCCGCTGCCGCAGAAGCATGGGTCGTTGCGGCCTATGTTAATTTTTTTGACAATCGGCTTTTTCTTCGGCTTTTCTCCGCCCTCTTTCGGATTCACCGCATGGCCTTTTGCCACTTCCTGACGCTCGAGGTTATTGCGGATTTCAGCCTTCATAATATATTTTGCAACATCTTCTTCAATCGAAGCAATCATATTTTCAAACATCGCATACCCTTCGCTTTGGTATTCACGAAGCGGGTCGATCTGACCGTAGGCACGCAAATGGATACCTTGGCGAAGCTGATCCATCGCGTCAATGTGATCCATCCATTTAGAGTCTACGGCACGAAGCACGATCACTTTTTCAAATTCACGCATTTGCTCAGGACCGAGCATCTCTTCTTTTTCATCGTAACGCTCTTTCACCTTCGCAAAAATGATTTCCGAAATTTCTTCCGGCTCTTTGCCGCGAATGTCGTTGATTGTCAAATCGCCTTCTTGAAGAAGGTTTCCATTGACAAAATCAATGATGCCCTGCAAGTTCCATTGTTCCTCATCCTCATGGCTTGGCGCATAAGCTTCGACATTTCGCTCAATAACAGATTGAATCATGCTTTCAACGATTTCGCGAAGATTTTCCGATTCAAGCACTTCATCACGCTGCTTATAAATAATTTCACGCTGTTGGCGAAGAACATCGTCATATTGGAGCAGCTGTTTACGGGCATCAAAGTTGTTGCCTTCCACACGTTTTTGCGCAGATTCAACCGCTTTTGATACCATTTTGCTTTGAATCGGCTGAGAATCATCCATGCCAAGGCGCTCCATCATCGCTTTCATATTGTCGGAACCGAAACGGCGCATTAATTCATCTTCCATAGAAAGATAAAATTGGGTAACACCCGGATCCCCTTGGCGTCCGGAACGTCCGCGCAGCTGATTATCGATCCGGCGGCTTTCATGGCGCTCTGTGCCAATAACAGCAAGTCCGCCAAGCTCTCTTACTCCTTCGCCAAGCTTAATGTCCGTACCGCGTCCGGCCATGTTCGTAGCAATCGTTACAGCGCCGCGCTGTCCGGCCTGAGCAATAATCTCTGCCTCGCGTTCATGGTTTTTCGCATTTAAGACATTATGAGGGATGCCTTTTTTCTGTAAAAGCTTTGAAATTAATTCAGATGTTTCAATAGCAACGGTACCGACAAGAACAGGCTGTCCTTTTTTATGTCGTTCGGCAATGTCTTCGACTACTGCACGGAATTTCCCTTCCATCGTAGCGTAAATCAAATCCGGACGGTCTTCACGAATAACCGGCTTATTTGTCGGGATCACAACAACATTCATGTTGTAAATATTGCGAAATTCCTCTTCTTCCGTTTTCGCTGTACCGGTCATACCGGCCAGTTTTTCATACATACGGAAATAGTTCTGGAACGTAATCGTTGCCAGTGTCATACTTTCATTTTGAATTTCAAGGCCTTCTTTTGCCTCAATTGCCTGGTGAAGTCCATCGCTGTAGCGGCGGCCTTTCATTAAGCGGCCGGTAAATTGGTCGACGATGACAATTTCACCGTCCTGCACGACGTAGTCTACATCACGGTGCATGCTGACATTGGCTTTTAGAGCCTGGTTAATATGATGGTTCAATGTCACATGAGAAATATCAAACAAGTTGTCGATGCCAAAAGCACGTTCTGCTTTTGTAATCCCTTCTTCTGTCAGCTGAACGCCTTTTGTTTTTTCATCATACGTATAATCGACGTCTTTTTTCAATGTCCGGACAAAAGCATTTGCCTGAATATAAAGCTGGGCTGACTTTTGCGCGGTTCCGGAAATAATGAGCGGTGTGCGGGCCTCGTCAATCAGAATTGAATCGACCTCGTCAATGACCGCAAAGTGAAGCGGACGCTGCACTTTGTCATGCTTGTAAAGCACCATGTTATCTCGCAAGTAGTCAAACCCGAACTCATTATTCGTTCCATACGTAATGTCGGCTTCATATGCCGCCTTTTTTTCCTCTTTCGACATTCCGTTTAAATTTAATCCAACAGTGAGTCCGAGGAATTCATAAAGTTTTCCCATTTCAGTGGCGTCACGGCTTGCGAGGTATTCGTTTACGGTAACAACGTGAACACCTCTGCCGGTAAGGGCATTTAAGTACACCGGCATTGTTGCCGTTAACGTTTTCCCTTCCCCGGTCTTCATTTCAGCGATATTTCCGTCATGTAGGGCGATGCCCCCCATTAATTGGACAGGATATGGGTATAAACCGAGCACGCGTTTTGCTGCTTCGCGCACAACGGCAAATGCCTCGACAAGCAAATCATCTAAAGACTCGCCTTTTTGATAGCGGGCTTTAAATTCTTCCGTTTTTTCGCGAAGCTGGTCATCTGTTAATTTTTCCGTGTCGGAAGCAAGTGCATCAATTTGCTCAGCCAGCTTTGTAAGGCGTTTTAACTCGCGTTTATTTTGATCAAACACCTTATTTAAAATCCCAAGCATAAAAACGCTCCTTTTTATATCAGGTAACAGGCATCTATATCAATTGAATAATGCCGTAAACCCTCTAGTTCAATATAGATGCCCACCAAAGTATCAATACGAGCATCCATGAAAAAAGATTCGCTTTTTTTAGCGTAATCATCGGTTTTTTCCTTATTAATATTACCACTTCCGCTATACAGTGACAACTTATGTAAATATGGAAAGAAGGGGCCGGCTCAAATGTAAAGGGCCAGACCCCTCCAATACGGGAGTCAGACCCTTATGAATCAGCCTCTTTGTTTCACCCTTTTACTCTTTCTCGAGATTGGGTCAGCCATTCAGAAATTCCCGGGATTTTCCGCCAAATATGCAAGTGTTCTTGTACATAAATGATCGCTTCCTCCACTGAACCCAAGCCATATGAAGGCAGTGAATAATCAGGCAATTTCTTTTTCCCTGTAATATAGTCAATCACAAACTTATTTGATTTCTGCGCCCTTTTTAACAGCTTCCCGGCTAATGGAGTAAATCCATTTTCCAGCAATTCAAGCAAGAGATTATTATATAAACCATGAGCAGTTCCTTCCTCATATTGATCAAGAAGCTTTTTCGCTTTCCCGAGCTCGTTGTTATCTGCGTAGGCGATGAATAAAGAGTAACGGACTCCTTGGTTATCATTTGGGTTCAATTCTAAAAGCTCTTCAAAATGATGAATCGCTTCTTGCAGTTGGCCCAATTCATAACTCGCCTGGGCATAATTCATCTTAGCCCGCATATATGGACGCGTTTCAAGCAATCCCCAGAAATGCCCTTTGTTTTCTTTAAAAAATGATTCGCCAAGTTCTTGTTTTCCTAACTCCATACCTTGTTTATACAAGGCAATGGCTTCAACAAAGGAACCGGCTTCCTCCGCCAAAATATTATAGCCGTCAGGATGAGAAGGATTCAGCTTCAATGCTTCCCGAGCGAGTTGGTAACGCCGCGGCCCTTCTATTTCAAACGCATCGAATAAGAGATTCTGGGCTTTTTCCCGATCTGATACATTTCCTTTTTTGCTTTTTTTCGGCTCGAACCTCTTGTTCCGCAAATACTCGTTAATTTCATCAATGCTGTCAAAATCTTTATCAGCAAGATCCTGAAATGCTTCATGCATCACCCGCTCCGTCAACATCGGAGCAGATGGATGTTTATTTATGGTAAATTGCGGAAAAGATTCCGCGTTCGATCCGGCGATACTAACAGACAGCAACTTGTCTATTTCGTCTTCCAAGATATCATACATTTCGTTATACCGAGCAGAAATGCTATTGGCTGATACTCCGTATTCTTTAGCCAGCTCTTTCTGCGTAAGGCTGTATCTTGTCGGTAAAATCATTGACAATAAATATTGCAAAGCTGCAACATATATAGACGGGTTTTGAATCCGCTTGTTCGTTCTCCGGCAAAATTCAGCCCATAAAATGATGCCCGCATCGATAAATGTCCGAAGTTCTCCGATACTTTCCATATCTTCTTCGAACATATAGGCAACTTTCCGGTTGGAATCATGCTTCCAATCGATAGCATCAATCTCAATCTTATTCGCCGCTTCAGGAGCATGGTTCATAAGCTCAAGAAAATAATCCATCAAAAATTCTTTCTCATCCTCATAACCGGAAACAGCAAATTCCGTTTTCACAAACTTTTCATAGACTGCCACGGATTCTTTCGGCAGATTAAAGCAGCTTGGGAAGGAGTAATAATTTTGTCCGTATGGCAGCAAAATCGCAAAGACGTATTCTCCTTTTTCATATCCCTGCATGTTTTCAAAAAGGTTTATTGTAAAACTTTCTTTTCGCAACGTATCTTTGACAACAAGATGATTCTCATCAACGGCTGCGATTTTCCCTGCAACAAGCTCCGGATCCGCCCATGACCGGAGAATTTCTTGCAGCCTTGGACGTTTTATTTTCGGCAGCTGTTGGGAAATAAAATGTTTCATGATCGTCTCGCCGTCATCCAGCAGCTCAAAACAAGTAAACCAAAACGTGTGAATAAACTCATAAAATTCTTCTTCGCTTTCATCTGAAAGAATGAGCATTTCACGCAGAAACTCGAAATCCTCTAATATTTCGCTCTCAAAGTGAAATAAAGCAAAATCTATGATTTGCCTTTGAAGATTTAGGAGTTCATTTTCGAGAATTTGATTAATCGAAACTGTCTCTTTCGCACCGTGGCACTTTTTATATTTTTTCCCGCTCCCGCATGGACACGGATCATTCCGTCCTACTTTTCCGTTCACCGGTATCCTCCCCGCTTTTATAAGAATTATGGTGCCATTCTATCACTCTCATGACCTTTTCTTTTATCTTACCAAACATTCATAGTTTAGACAGCTTTTTAATAAAATAAAACATAAATAAGGGCTGACACAAAACTGAGAGCCGGGCACCCCTTAAAACATGATCAATGTTTCTACAATGTAACTGAGACGGAACCCAGTGGGTCAGCCTCCTAAAAAAACACCTCCATATACGAGCGCCCCCGCAATGACGTAAGCAGGATGGACCTTCCATTTTTCCATTAAGAAAAAACTGACCACACCGATAAATAAGGTTTGCCAAATGCCGACGCTTTCATAAGAAGAAAATAAGAAATCATACGTCATGATCCCGAGGAGTACCGCAATCACCGGGCGAACGAAGATTGTCATTCTTTTTACCTTCGGTGATTCCTTAAATTTCATCAGCAATCCGAGCGATGCAAGCATGAGAATGAGGGATGGTGCTACGGTTGCAAACACGCCAACAGCGGCTCCAAGAACACCGGCCTGCTCATACCCGATATAGCCGGCCATTTTCGTCGCAATCGGACCAGGAAGCGAATTTCCGAGCGCCATCACCTCGCTGAACTCATGAACGGACAGCCAGCCATAACGGTCAACCACTTCATTTTCAATAAGCGGAATGGAAGCAGGTCCGCCGCCATACCCGAGAATTCCCGGCACGAAAAAAGCCCAGAATATTTTCAAATAAATCATGTTGAACTTTTCTCCTTTTTGCCTTGATCACCTGAACGTGAATCTTTCTTTAAAAGCGCACCCAATAATAGCACAAAAATAATAATGGCCGGATGAATGTTGACAAATTCCATTAAGATCAAGCTTGCAACGACAAAAAGGAGTGTCCATCCCCAGCCAAGAGTTGATTCCCTCGACTTTTTCACATAATCCCACGTTAAAGCCGCAAGCATGACAGCTACCACAGGCATCACGGCGGCTGCCATCCCTTTTACCCATGATTCGTCTTTATAAGCATTCAAGACGTTTAATAGAAAAATCATCAGAATAATCGTCGGAAACGTTGAAGCAACTAACGCATTCAGCATGCCGACAACTCCGCCGACCCGATAACCGATATAGCCTGCCAGCTTCGTCGCGATTGGTCCCGGCAGGGCATTCCCGATCGCCACTATCTCTCCGAATTCATCTGAATCCATCCATTTGTATTTATCAACGACTTCTTTATATACGAGCGGGATCGACGAAGGACCGCCGCCGTATCCAAGCATGCCGACTCTGAAAAACGCTATGAAAATGTCCACTTGTTTCATATGATAT
The DNA here is from genome assembly GCF_028888695.1 of Bacillus methanolicus. Classification (NCBI taxonomy): domain Bacteria; kingdom Bacillati; phylum Bacillota; class Bacilli; order Caryophanales; family Bacillaceae; genus Bacillus; species Bacillus methanolicus. The sequence continues at coordinate 130,225 of NZ_PNFF01000002.1, forward strand.
GTATCACCTTTTTTTACCCTTTCCGAAAAAATTAGTGAAAGCGGTGATGCTACTTATCATTATACAGGATATTATTTCTATTGCCGAACGATTTTGAAGCAAAAAGAAGCTGCATCATTTGCTAAGCAGCTTCTTTTCCTCACGATGATAAGGAGAGTAAAAGAAAGGAAATCGAACATTCATCCATTGCTTCAAATTCTGGCGCTGAAATTTTTATATAAAACAAGGGAGCTGATTTGTTTCATTGATAAGGCCCCTATTTGCCGATTTCGAAATTTTAAATAAACAAGGGAGCTGATCCTCAATCAACATCAGCTCCCCGAAAACCTTACTGTGCTTCAATTAAGCCGTATCGGCCGTCTTTTCGCTTATAAACAATGTTTGTCCGGTTTGTTTCCGCATTTGTGAACACGAAAAAGTTATGGCCCAACAAGTTCATTTGCAAGATCGCTTCTTCGCTGTCCATCGGCTTTAAGTCAAAGCTTTTCTGGCGGACAATTTCAAGCTCGTTTTCTTCTTCCGCTGCCGAAACTTCCGGCTCTTCCACTAAAGTTGTAAATAAAGAATTCACATTTCCTTTTTCACGGAATTTACGGTTCACTTTTGTTTTGTGTTTGCGGATTTGGCGTTCCAATTTATCTGCAATCAAATCAATCGCTGCATACATATCTTCATGTACTTCTTCAGCCCGAAGTACGAGATTAGTCATTGGAATGGTAACTTCCACTTTCGCAGATTTATCACTATAAGTTTTTAAATTTACATGTACGTTGGCTTTGGGAGTTTCCGTAAAATAGCGTAACAATTTGGAAATTTTCTTTTCTACATACTCCCGTAGTGCAGGAGTTACTTCAATGTTTTCACCACGAATTTTGAAATTCATAAGTGAATCCCCCTTTTCTATACAGTTGCGGCTCCAGGCTGAAAAACCAAAAAGGCTTACCCAATTAACCGCTCAGTCTTATGATTAAGACGTTTGTAAGTACATTTCTATATTACCCATTCAAATACCTGCTGAAACATATGAAATTTATTGACGAATAATTGACAAAATAGGTAATCAATCTTCTTACTATAACTTATGAGATAATATAAAACTCCTCTTTGATGTCAGAGGAGGAAAATTTAAGATTGTAGTCACCTATTTTCGTTTATCGTAAAACATACCGTCAATCAATAAAGAATTGTATGGATTCTCATACTTGTTCGTTGATTCTTTCTTGCGGCTTAGTTCCTTTATATCTTTTTGGATCAGTATTTTTTCCTTATATAAAAGATCATTTAATTTCTTATTTAATGTGATTGCGGCGGCACCGATTTCTTTTTCTTCATTAGAAAAAGGAGGAATCATTTCTGACATTAATTGCTGTCGCTTTTCAAGCAGCTCTGTTGTTTTCGCGATTTTTTCATCACGGTCTGCACTGCTTTCCAGTAACTTTATCAGCTGTACCGTAAGGTCGTGAAATTGCTGAACAGCACTCACTATGCTTGACCGCCTTGTGCATATTGCTTTTGGCGATTCACTTGAATCACTTGTTTCCACGTATCGCGGAACTCGGTTACAAGCCCTTCCACTTCATCAAGGATGACATTATCATTTTTTACATTCGCCTCGATTAAGCGGCGATATATGTAGTCATAAAGGGCCATCATATTTTTAGAGATCTCAAAGTCCATGTTTAAGGTGACCATTAGCTCTTGGATGATCTTTTGTGCTTTTAATAAATTTGTATTTTTAACCTCTATATTTTTTTCTTCAATCGCTTTTTTTGCTAAATGAATGAATTTTAAGCAGCCGTTGTAAAGCATTAAAGTCAACTCACCCGGCGATGCGGTGTTGACTGCGTTCTGCTGATAAGATTGGTATGGGTTGTTTAAAGCCATCTTGTGCACTTCCTTTCTGTTTAGCTTTAGCATGAAGCCGGCTTATTTATGAGGCTTGTCAGGAGGTGAAACTTATGAATTACCGCCAAATCTCTGCATTAGAAAAGCCATTTGTTCATTTGAACGCTGGATTGCTTTTTCCATGGCGGTGAACTGGCGCCAATAGCGATCCTCGATTTGAGCAAGCCTTTCCTCAAAACGGCTGATTTGCGAATCGACATTGATCAGCAGCTTTCCGATACTAAACTGATTATTCGTTTTTAAAGTATTCCCAGCTTTTTCAACAATGTTATTCATTGAATTTTTCAACGTATCGCGCAAACGGCGCGCCAATCCTTTTGACTGGTAATCCGCCCCATCATTTGCAAATAATTGATATACAGCATTTGGGTCTTTTTCGATTGCTTCCTTTAACTTTGCTTCATCAATGATCAGCTTTCCTCCATCAAGATAGTTGCTTGATGTCTTAATGCCAATCTCAGACAGTTGGTCATAATTATTATTGATGCTGTCCGTATCAGTACCAACCCGTGTGTATAAATCCATACGCATGGAGCTTAATGCGCGTGACAGGATGGAATCATTTCGAAGCAATCCGCTGCGGGCTTTTTCCTCCCACTTTTCAATTTGTTTTTCAGTCATTGCTTCTTTTTGTTCATCTGTCAAAGGGGGATAATCCCGGTATCGTTCTTCCTTTAGCTTGTTGTTTATTTTCTCAATGACTTCATTATATTTATCAACAAACGTTTTAATGCTGTTAAAAATTGCATCCACATCAGTAGATGTAGAAACCGTAACCGGTGTGTTTGTTGTGCCTTTAATCGTGTATTGGATACCGTTAATCGTAAAAGTATTGGATGTTTGCTTCATTTGATAGCCGTTTATTTTTATGGTTGCATCGGCACCGGGTTTACTTGGGTCCTTTCCTAACAAAAATCCATCATTTGATCCACTTGAATCTGTATCGACATTTTCTGTTGCCGGAACAGTAAATCCGAGATCCTTCAAGAATGTATTAGTAGCTGCGTTAGCCGCAACAATTTCCCCGCCGGCACCAGTTTTATTGGACGTAAAGATTACCCGATTTGCATAATTGCCGCCTCCGATATCAATACTCGCTCTCATTGCGGATACTCCGAGGCCTGAGCTGTTGATTCTAGAAATAACAGTGTCTATGGAATCTCCGGCATAAATTTTAAATGTAACATCCCGATACGCAGAAGTGCCCGGATCTTTCACTTTAAATTTTAGTTCCGTTTCCGCTTTAGCTTTTATCGTTCCATTTACAGTTTCAAATGTTGTTGATGCACCATTTACATCTCCAGTAGCTTTCCAGGCAGCAGCTTCAGCAAGATTCATCACTTCAATTGTGTTAGAAACGTTCGAGGCGGAACTAATGGAAACGGCGGATACTGCATTTTCGTTTGAAGAGGAAACTTTTTTTATGATAAAAGATTTTTGCAAATATACATTATTAAAAATCGTTTGATCAAGGCTTTGAAGCAGCGTATTCATTTCCCGATAATCATCGCGCTGCCATTCCAAATACTGTTTCTTTTGCGTCAGCTTATCGAGAGGCATCCGTTCAGCTTTCATTAAGTCACTGACAAGCTTGTCAATATCCATCCCGCTCGCAAGTCCGCCGATCCGCATATTACTACTCATAGACATTCACTCCGTTAAATTTTTTTGTCAACGACAAGTCCAAGAAATTCGGTCATCGCTGCGTAAATATCGAGCAGCTTTTTTGACGGAATTTCTTTAATCACTTCGTGAGTGCGGTCATCGACAACCGTTACATAGTATTCGTTTAATTTTTCGTGGAGTTCGAATTTTATTGAAGTTTGGGAAGGCTGCAAAAATTCATTCAATCCTTTGACAATCTTTTCAACTTCATCTTTATTTTGATCTAGATTCTTATTCAAACTCTGTTCGTCCTGAACAGTATTAACCAACTTAGTTTGAAGCTGCGTATCCGATTTTTCAAAGGATGAGGTTCTAGCTGAATAGGAAACGCCTTGCGAAGATATCCGTTCGATCATTGCTGATCCTCCTATTCTTCTTACATCTATTTAATATATCGGTTGGAAATATTGAGTCTTAATAGAAATGTAGAATAAACATTTTTGGAAAGTTTCATATATCCACATTAAAACTTTTTTACCCAGCTACAGTTCTTTGATTTTATGCATAATTTACTCATCCAAAAATTTGAAAACTCTTATATTTTAAAGTATCTAAATCTTCAACCCCAACACTCCTCTCAAAATAAAAAAACTTCTCTTCGAAGTGAGAAGCCTAAATTTGATTAACAATATGTACATGTATGTACATCATTACTATATATGCTTTTTTTGTTGTAAAGACAAATTACCTATCAACAGGTTTTTGCCCTGTTCCATTACATACTCCACACTTCTTTTTGGAGCCTAAATATTTCCTAGTTACATATCCAAATGCTTCATAATATGAAAACTGACCACCATCAAACAACTTATCAATCTCTTCATCTACTCTTTGGTACTCAGAAAAATTTGGGTCAAGAATGTATCCATTAAAGCAATTAGGACATTTTTTAGAATTCAAAATATTTACTCCCTTTTGATATATTTTATTCATAGCATATTAGTCACAAGTAATTATGATATTAATAAAAGAGAGACCCCAGTAAAACTAGAGTCCCTTTCCAGTATTCTAAAATTAACGAAGAAGTTGAAGAACTCCTTGTGGTTGTTGGTTGGCTTGCTTTGCCGCTGTACCTTTCGGTGACAGAATAGACTATATCTTCATCCTTAAGATTTCCTTAAGGAGCCGGGCACTTCGAACAGCTTGCGCTGCCCTACGAGATTCATAGTCATAGCAATTGCCTTAGACCGTATTCTCTAGTCGTTGAACCTTCTCCACCCTTTCGGGACAGGAGCTTGGCTGCTGATTATCCATTGTATCATCATCAATTTTCAAGACTTTGTAAATGTAGCAAAGCTTTCTCAAGTGACTCTGAAAATTTCATCCCTCCCAAAAACAAGCTTCCACCTCTATGTTCCAAAATTGCTGTTTCAATTTCAATACGCAAGTCCACTGAAAGTTCGTTAATTTCTTCATCTGTTTTATCTTTTACATCGTCATAAGTAAGGATTTTACTATAGTATACCTCTTCATTTTCTACTCCTGCTTCTAGTTTTAATCTACCATCTTGAATAAATTTATAGCTAATATAACCACTTGACATTATGTTTCCTCCTTAGAATATCAGAAACCTCAGAAATAGTCCTGAGGTTTCTTGTATTACAAAATTATCGAAGCAGTTGAAGTACGCCTTGTGGCGCCTGATTTGCTTGAGCAAGCATAGCTTGTGCTGCTTGAGATAGAATTGAATTCTTAGTTTGTTCCATCATTTCTTTCGCCATCGTGCGAACATTTGCTTTCACAAATGACTAGACTACATCTTCACCCTCAGCTTCACCTGTTAGGGGTCGGGCACTTCGGATTCACAATGTTGGAACTCCATTGTTTCACCTACGGATTTCATCATCATAGCTTTTGCCTTAGATGGTCTATCCTAGTCGTTGAACCTTCTCCACTCTTTCGAGACAGGAGCTTGGCTGCTGATTGCCCAATCTTTCTTCTTTTCAACCCTTCACGTTTACCGTTTCCAGCTCCGTTGTGGGGAAGAAAGCTCTAAGGGGTTTCCAGCAATTCACCCGATAATAATCACTAGCCGTTACCAGCCAGGACGACTGTGCTTGTCACTGCTTATGCAGCTAAAGCATAATCTACGTCACGGATACGAGATTCAGCTGCTGTTAAGTTTTCAGCAGATGTTCCTAAGTTGTTGATTGTGTGCTCTAACCGGTTTTGGAATGCACCTAGTTTAGAACGTTCTGCTGATACAGTTTTTATTGCATGGTCAATAGTAGATATTGCAGCAGTTGCACGGTCTGATGTAGAAATGTCTACATTGTTAATGTGTAATGCCTTTGTGTCCATAGCATTAACATCAACACTTAAGGTTTGGTTTGAATTTGAACCAATTTGGAAAGTCAATGCTTTACTTTGAGCGGCAGTAGTATTTTCTTCCTTACGAGTAACTAGAGTGAATGAATCTCCTACTTTAACACTAGTAGAGTCAATTTCTACATCAATACCTGCGCCTACAGTAATTGAATCAGTAGTGCTTCCACCGCTTGTTAAACTTCCAGTAGATGTACTGCCATCTGACTCTTTTGTAATTGTATATGAATAAGTGTCTGTAGTTGCATCATATTTATCAATCTTTACAACGAATGTGTCGTCTGCTGATACTACACCAGTAGTTGTCGGATCACCATCAGCAACGTTTGCTGTTGAAATAGTTACAGAGAAAGCACCAGTTTTACTAGTGATAGTTGCCTCTTCATCTTTCCAAGCTTTAGAAGCAAGATCTCCATTTAAAAGCTTCTTTGTATTAAACTCTGTATTATTAGCGATTCGGTCTATCTCATCTTTTAATTGTTGAACTTCTTTTTGAAGCTCTGAACGGTCATCAGCAGTGTTAGTATCGCTAGTAGATTGTACGGCTAATTCACGCATACGTTGAAGAATAGCATGAGTTTCGTTTAGAGCACCTTCAGCTGTTTGAATTAATGAAATCAATAATGTTATCGCAGTGGCTTTTTATCCTCTGCTTCTTTATGTTTCCATAAAGTTCAGGTCATATCTTCACCCTTTTTCAGGGTGCTCCGCGCTCGTGGGTGGGTTATTGGTACGGCTCCTCACCACCTGACCGTCACACCTTCCTAACTACTAGTTGCCGATTCATTAGGCTTGGCTCGGTATTGCCCACCAACCACTTATCGCTGGTTTGGGGTTCTACCGAATTCACGGAGTTTTCAACTAAACATTACTGTTTAGTGCGGCATTTCTCATTTACCGTCTTGTGCGTTACGAGAGGCTTGCTCTAAACCACGAATTTGTCCACGCATTTTCTCAGAAATTGCTAGACCTGCCGCATCGTCGCCTGCACGGTTAATGCGAAGACCTGAAGATAATTTTTCCATTGATTTGCTTTGTGCGTTTGATGCACCTGTTAACTGACGATACGTGTTAAGTGCTGCAATGTTGTGATTAATTCTCATTTTCTTTTCCTCCTTGAATTTTTCGTTCACATCCATGTGAACTATTATTGTTTGAGTATCATAGGTCGGCCGCCCCATGTTCCTCATTACACTTTTAATATCGACTCATATTGTTAATATTTAATAGTTTCATTGAAAAATTTTTAAAACCAAGGGAGTTTCAGCCAAAAACAAAAAGAGCTCCATTTCGGAGCTCCCGTGTCAATCGTTATTCGCCTTTGAAAGAATTGAGAACAAGTCTGAAATTCCCTTTGAGGCACTTTCGTTTTCTTTTTGGATTTCCAAATAAATTTCTTTCCGGTGAATTTCAATGTTTTTTGGGGCGGTGATGCCGATTTTGATTTGATCGCCTTTAATGGAAAGAACGGTGATTTCGATGTCATCACCGATCTGAATCGCTTCACCAGTTTTTCTTGTTAGGACCAGCATTGTTTCACCCCTTCACTGCTTTTGCAGGCAGGATCAAGTGTTTTGTTGTATATTGGCCATCGTTTAAGATAATTTGTTTGGCCTGCATGTTTTTAATATTCATAATAAGGGGTGCTTGCAGATTGGCTGTTGTTTTTTCAAAAGGATCTTGAACGGTTAGTATAGAGTAGACGAGTACATCTGTTTCTTTCTCAATCTTTAATTGTTCAATCGTTGTGTCATCGATTTCAAAGCTGTAATCTTTAAAAAACACAAATGGATTGACAATAACAAATCCTAAGTATGGAGATTGGACGGATTGCAAAATGGCATAAATGTCGTTTTCCGGCAGGGGTAAAACCACAAATTTTTTCTCATCAGGGAATCCCGGTATCCCCTTTTCGAATGTCCATATGTCCTGCTCGGAAATTTCCACTTCACCGTGATATTTTGTTTCAATTTTCATAGGTCACGATCCTTTTCTTAAATTCCTTGTATTTGACTTTACACCGTTAAATTGATGAAATCAATGTTTAATTGGGCATGCTGTTTCAGTCTTGTCACCACTTCGCCTTCTTTATAATCGATGATCGGCTTTTGCGGTCTTGTAAGATTGATCACTTTTTTCGGTTCCGCTTGAATGAAAAGCTGGCCCGGCTGGAAGTTTATTTTGACGCTAAATGGCGGAGGCACGAAACCGATATTGTAGTCATAATTAAGGAGTTTGCTGTTTCGGTCTGCTTGATCGGCGATGGCGCTGCCTCCATTTTCGATTCTCATTAATTCATCGCCTTCAGAGGAAATACGTGCAATACCATTCAGTAAATCTTGGTATCCTTTTTGGGCATTTTCTTCAATCCGGCGGAAAATGTGTTTCATGTCCATAGACTCCCATGCCATTGTTTGATCGATCGTCAATTGTCCAGGTGTTCTTTGTATAATCATTTCGGCCTGCGGCTGCTGAAGATCAAGCTGTGCAGGCGGCTGTTCAATAAACTGCTGGGGTGGTGTTCTCGATATTTCAATTTGAGCAAAGCTTGACTGCATCCTAATTTGCGGTAATTGCATGTGTATCACCTCTCTATTAAGTGAAGCTTCCCCCACTTATATTATTTTTCTTCCAATAGAGGACGGGCTAATCCGGGATAAAAAAAGCTATCTTACTAGATAGCTTTTTTACCTTAAAAAGTCCATTAATGTCGGCTGTATAATACGCGCTCCTACAGAAAGGGCAGCACGATGTACGCTTTCTTGTGCCAACAGTTCCGTTACGACCTTTTCAAAATCAATATCTTCATTATCAGAAAGAACCTTTTGTGAAATAATCTCCTGCTGATCGATCCGCGCCTCCATAAGCTCGACACGATTTGCACGGGCTCCTAAGTCGGAACGTGCATTTAATACATTGGTTAAGTTAGTATCAATTTTATCGAGAAAAAGATTTAATGTTTTTCCGTCCGTATTAGGATTCTCTAACGCTATTGTTAATCCTTCTATATCTTTAAATAGATCTTCATTAAACACTTCTTGAGGATTGACATTAACAGAAATATAAACCCCTTTTGCCAATTCAATTTGCACTGGATTGCTGTTGGCAGAAACTTTTATTGGAATTGTATCTGCATCAACAGGCTTGTTTAGTGTATCAGTGCCATTAAATATGTACTTGTCTCCGACTTTTGTATTGGCAATTTCCACCAAGTGCTCTTTTAATTGGGCAATTTCTTTGCTGATGGATTCTCTTTGCGATTCATCATACGTATCGTTGCTAGCTTGAACGACCAGCTCACGAATTCGCTGCAAAGCCTGTCCTGCTTTATCAAGTGCGGCATCCGAGTTTTCGATCCAGTTATACGCCTCGGAAAAATTTCGTTTATATTGCTGCACTTCTTGCAAATTCCGCCGATAATTGATACCCTTCATTGCTACAACAGGATCATCGGATGGACGGGTAATTTTTTTCTGGCTTGAAATTTGATCTTGATATTTTGCTAATCTTTCATAACTTGAGCTTAAATTTCGAAGCATATTATTAGAAAGCATTGATTGGGTAACGCGCATGTTTATTCACCTGTCCTATCTTCCAACTACACCCATGCCGTTAATAATTTTATCAAGCATTTCATCAATCACTGTGATTTGCCGTGCTGCGGCATTGTAGGCGTGCTGAAATTTTATTAAGTTCGTCATTTCCTCATCAAGAGAAACAGAACTGACTGATTTACGTTTTTCATCAACAGATTGGCTTAAGACTAAACTATTATTCGAAAGGCGGTTCGCCTGCAGTGAATCTACACCAAGCCGGCCAATCATTCCTTCGTAGAAAGAGTTGATCGTACCGTTGCTGATCGCACTTAATTTAGTTAAATCTATGTTTGAAAGCCCTTCTAATTTTTGATTTGCATTAGTAAGAATCATGCTCGCTATATTGGCTAAGTTGATCGCATTCTTTCCATCTCCGGCATCAACGCTGACAATATTCCCGTTTGCATCCATTGTGGCCTTCGTTGATGCGGCGATGTCGCTTGGCTTTAAATCTCCGAGCAAAATATCTTTTGCTGCTCCTTTATATTTTTCTTTATCCGTAAAATCAACTGTTGATCCGTTAGCAAGTTTAAAAAACTCTTTTGAACCTTGTTCTCCGTTTAAATTAAATCCTTTTGAATGAATATCATTAAAAATATTCGCAAATGTGTAAGCGAGTCTATCAAGATTATCAAGCATATCCGGGTAAACCCCTTTAATGCTCTTTGTTCCGTCTGGATTTGTCGTCTCATATCCGTAAGATTCAATTAATCCGCGCAATTTCCCCGGAGAAAAAACAACTTTGCTATTTGAATCAACAATACTGATCGAAGTACTTGCTGTTTTCCCTTCAGAATCAAAAACAGTTATTTCTTTAATTGCATTTGGAACATCATATGAAAGTCCATTATTCCCGGTAAATCCAAGCTGCATATAATCAGATCCGGTTACTAAACTAATTTCACCGTCTGCACCGACTAACTTTATATTGTATTGCCCTTCAGCTATGTCCTGCGGCTTTCCGCCGGAAGGGGTTTTAACGACCTTAATATTAAGATGTTTTGATAATTCATCAACTAATTGGTCGCGCTGATCATATAAATCGTTTGGCAAATATCCATGCGGCTCCACTTTGCCGATTTGATTGTTCAAATCACCAATTTGTTTTAGCAATGAATTGATTTCTTTAAGATTAACGCCAATTTCATTACCAAAGTCGTTTTTGATCGAGTCTAAAGAAGCGTGCAAATAATGAAATGTATCGACGACTGCTTGACCGCGCTGAAGAACCACTTGCCGTGTTCCTTCATTTTCCGGGTATGTAGACAAATCCTGCAAGGATTGCCAAAATTCACCCATGACTGCAGATAAACCATTTTCTGATGGTTCATTCATAATGTCTTCCATTTTGCTTAACGCTTCAGCACGGGACTCCCAATATCCAAGCTTATTATGTTCATTTCGATATTGAATGTCTAAAAAAGATTCCCGCATGCGTTGAATGGTTCCGGCTTTTACTCCCGTACCTATTTGACCCGGAATTTGCGGGCGATTCAAGGATGCAGGCGGATATGGCTCTGTTTGCGTAAAGTTGACACGCTGGCGTGAATATCCCGGTGTATTGGCATTGGCAATATTATGGCCTGTCACATATAATGCACTTTGTTGTGTATACATCCCGCGCTTTGCTGTTTCCAATCCATGAAAAGTCGAAATCATCGTCTTGCCTCCATTTCTGAACTTACTATTTACGCTTTTGAATCAAACAAGGACAAATTAGGCAAAGGTGGTTCTTCGTCATTGTCCTTTGAATAATTTTCCAAGTCATTTGGTAAAAAAAGATCTAAATTGAAATAAACATATTGTAAAGACTGCTCCAATAATTCTTGATTTAGTCCATTGACTGATTTTAGTTGGTCCAATTGATTGGTCAGTTTTTTTTGCAGAGAGGCTAATTTATCCTTGTCAGATTCCGGAAACAGCGGTAAACAGTCAGTCAATGTCGTTTCTTCTCGGTCCGGCAGAAGTTTTGAGAGAATTTTTTCCCGTTCTTTATCGATCATCGTGATTGCGTTTATATGTGTTTGTTCATTTTTCATTAGCAAATTTAAGGCTTCAATGTCGCCTTTCTTGATCACTTCTGTTTTTTCTAAAGCAATCTGATATAAGCTTTTGTGAAGCTTTAGCAATTTTTCCAAAATTTCTATTAACGGTTGGGCTGACAATTCATTTCCCACCTTCCTATGAAAAAAATAAATCAGTATTTTTTATACTGATTCATTTATTTTTCCTATGTTTACTATCGGCTGACGACAAAGAATGTTAATAGACTTATGTATAAATATTAATTAATAATCCTTGAATTTCGCCTACAAGATTAAGAATTTCCAGCCCTTTCTTTTCTTTTTCCAAAACGGCGTTTGTTAGGTCGATCAGCTTTTTGTCCACTTCCTTCACAATTTTATAGACCTTTGTGCGGCCGCGCCTGTTAAATCCCCGCTGCTCTTCTAGCTTTAAACCGTTGTTGACGGCATCCTCCATAAACTGTTTCACAAGTTTCTTGTATTTTTTCAAATCTTCAATCGTTCTTGATTCTGAAAGTTTTTTCCCTTGATCTTCGATTTCCTTCATCATTTTTGTCATTTTTTCATATAAAATATTCTCACGCTTTTTTGACATTACTTCAGTAAAGGAGACCGATTCTGTCGCTGCTTCTTCTTTCTTTTGAACACGGCTTATTCCAGTCTTTGAGACTCTTTGCACTTCCATTGTAAGTACACCACCTATTTTTCCTTACTGCTATTATAAAAGAGAAAAGAGGAGAAGCCTATATGACTCACTCCTCTAATTAAGACTATTTCAGCAATTGTAAAATTCCTTGCGGCAGCTGGTTGGATTGAGCAAGCATAGCTTGTCCAGCTTGGTTTAAAATATTGTTTCTTGTAAAGTTTGTCATCTCTTCTGCCATATCGAGGTCCCTGATACGTGATTCAGCAGATGTTAAATTTTCATTCGCTGTTTGTAAGTTGTTCGTTGTATGTTCTAAACGGTTTTGGATCGCACCAAGTTTGCTTCGTTCAGTCGAAACGAGCTTAATTGCATTATCAAAAATATCAATTGCTGCTCTTGCCGCTTCTACCGACATCACATCAACACCGGCTTGTGCATTAAATCCCGGAGCTGTCGGCGTGCCATTAGCATTGCGCCCGATGCCAAGAGATGCTGCATCCATCACGCTTATAGACACAGCCAATGATTCAGAACTGTTCGCTCCAATTTGAAACTCTAATGAAAGATCTTTTCCTTTATTGGCTTCGAAGTCACCGTCGTGTAATTCAATTTCCAAACCAACTGGAGGGGTATCCTCTGTAAAAGTTGTACCCAAAATCAATGTAGTTCCAACAACATCAAATGTATTGGCGAGATTTTTAACTGGTTCATTTGTTGTGTCTAATTGAGCTTTAGTTAAAATGCCTTTAATCTCATCAAGTACTTTAAAAATATCTTTTCCTTTAATATTAATTTGTGCAGAAGTTCCAGATGTATAAGCAGGTGCTGGTGCTGTTGTATCGATAAAATCAATTGTCAGTCCATCAATTACTAATTTATCTCCGGCTTTCGGCATTTCCGAGAATGTGATTGTAAAAGAATTTGCATTCAAGGCGTTTTCTTTCGCAACGAAAGTTGTTACTGATGTTGTTGAATCAGCCGGGTCTACGAATTGAACTCCATCCGTAGCAAGGAAATCTGTATTTACTGCAATATTTTTTGCATCCTTTGGAGACATGTTGTTTTTTGTCGTTAACGTCAATGTGCCATTTTGGATTGTACCGTTGCCAGGGTCCGCATCATCTACTGCATCTACTTTGACCACATTAAATAATGTTCCATCATTATCTTCGATTGCAGATTTTAATTTAGACATTAACGTATTGATATTATCTTTAATATCCGTATCATTTGAAATAGTTTTCCACTCAGCAGTAGTTAAATTTACTGCAATATTATTTCCGGTAACGCCCGATGAACTTCCATCTGTAATATCTATTTCATAAGTTTTTCCATTAATCGTAAATGTCTTACCTTCTAAATCACTAGTTGTTAATGCACCAAAATCTTTTGAAAAATCGATAACAACTGAAGCGGGATCAGTTGGTATTGCTGTAACTAAACCTTTCCATACGCCATTTCCTGTGTAGTTAACCTGGCTTGAGTTAATATCCGCAAAAGCACGTCCTTTTTCAGAGCCGCTAAATAGTTTCTTTTGGTTAAATTGGGTTGTGTCAGCGATTCGATCGATTTCTTGTGTTAGTTGATTGATTTCATCTTGGATCGCTTGACGGTCCTGTTCCTCTAAAGTTCCGTTAGCTGCCTGGACGGATAATTCTCTCATTCTTTGCAAAATACTATGTACTTCACCTAAAGCACCTTCACCTGTTTGGATAAGTGAGATGGCGTCTAATGTATTTCTTTCTGCCATGTTTAAACCTCGGATTTGCGAGCGCATTTTTTCTGAAATTGCAAGTCCGGCCGCATCGTCAGCTGCTCTGTTAATTCGCAAGCCTGATGAGAGTTTTTCTAAACTTTTTGATGTTTGAAACATTGTTTGCGATAAATTGCGGTAGGCGTTCAATGCTTGAATGTTGTGATTAATTCTCATCGTTTTATTTCCCCTCTTCCACCGTGTTTGTTTCTCTTTCCATCACCATAACATGCTGCTCATATGCACTTGTTCGTTTGCGAATTAGCGTTTGTTTATGGCTTGGTTTATTTTTCATCGCTTCATTCCAAGCACTGGCAATTCTCTCAGAAATCGATAATACTTCTTGAATGATCGAAATATCTTTTTTCATGTTTCCTTCTATGACTCGATCGGCCATATAGTTATAGAGGGCATCCAACTGGTCGGCAATAATGCCGGCTTCATAGTTTAATCCCACACCTAAACGGTGCAAAATATCATTTACTTTTTGCAATTTCTTATTCGCATCAATATATCTGTTATTCTTTATATCCTCTATTGAACCGTTCAAATTGTCGATCAAGACCTCATAAAGAAGAGATGTCAGCTCTTGTGAACTCTTTTGATAGATAAATTCTTCTGTTAGAAATTCCATCATTTTTGCCCCCTGATTGTTTCAACCTGACCTTTATAAATTTAAAGAATCTTCAATTTTAATTATCGACCGCATACGCCAAATTTTAATAACTGTTTTCCATTTCTTCGACAAGAAGCAAAATTTCCGCAATAACTGAATATAATTGCGGAGGGATACTCTCGCCTAAATCTATGTCTAATAGATTTTGCAAAAGGTTTGCATCCTCTTGCATATAAATGTTATGTTCTTTTGCCATTTCAATGATCTTCATGGCTAAATGGCCTCTTCCTTGCGCGACAACAGTTGGAATACTACCTTCATTCTCGTCAAAACGGATTACCGCAGCAGAAGGTCCGTTTATTTGTTTACGATTTTTTTGATTAAAATATTGGGATCTCATACTGTAAAATCGTATCCTCTCTCGGTAAACTTAGGCAAAGTCAAGGGTTTTACTTGTTTTTTCGGCTCTTCTTTTCCGCTTTCATTTGAAAGTTTTGTAAATTGAATGGTTCCAATGTTATAGCCGATTTCCTTCAAGCGTTCCTTTGCTTTTAGTGCAAGCGGCTCGATCTTTTCTTTAAAATCCGGTTTGTCATTTTTGATTGTTATAGAAAGCGTTCGGTCCACAGAGGACAGCATAATCCCTACTTCCCCTAGCTTCTTAGTTTCCAATAAGAAATATAATCTGCAATTTTCCCAATCGACTTTCTGCTGGTCGTTCTTAGAATTTACAAATATTTTTACTTGTTCAGTTTTATCTTGTAATAGGAAAGGCAGTGTGAACATCATACTCTGGAGAGTTGATGTATCTGTTTTGCTCAACAGTTGCTGCCCAGTTAACTGGGTCACTAATTGCTCTGCCTTTTGTAAAAGAGGGTGTTCAGCATCCGACTGAATGAGTTTAAGCAATATGCCTTTTATAGAAGAATCCGATCCTTCTTGGCTTTGTCCCTTTAAAACTAATGAATGCGCCTGTTCTGCTTCATAGGTCAAACCCAGATTTTTCAAATGTTCATAAACTTGTCTGGCAGATGGAACATCCTTCACAGCCTGCATGGATGAATGTATCGTATAAACGAGCTGCTTTGGCAAAGATGGTTGTTCAAGTTGAAAGAGATGTTTAGATACGAAATGTTTTACACGTATGTCTGATGGCTTAAACATTAATTTGTCTACCGTATTTTTTACATCATGAACGATTTTCGAAGCCTGGGCGTAATCTCCCCTTTGCAGCAACTTTTTTGCTTCTGCCAATAGTGAGCTAGCTCTTAAAAGTTTTTTCTCTGTTTCCATGTCGGTATAAAGCATAGCATCGCTTTTTAAAATGGCCTTGTCTAGCTGTTTAATCGTTGCTTCCAATAATGGCTTTGCTTGAACGATGGCACGAGTTTTAAGTTGGTCAATTAGAGTTTGAAAGGTTTGCAGATTTTTCGTAATATCCCTTTTAACTTCTTTGAAATCAATTGCCATTTGCGAAAGCTTTTTCGTAATGGACGTAACAATGAAATCTTTTGACTGGATTGGCAGTGAAGAAATGAACTCTTCATTTAGCTTGTATATGTCTGCTAGCGCATGCCCTTGTTGTTGAACGGCTTGGTCAATGTTTTCAGTTTGAATTTGACTTATAGTTGCCATTAGTTCCTGTCTAGAAGCTAATTCACGGCCTGTTTCGGCATATTGAACCGCCTTTGTCAAAGATGCTTTAAGCTTGTATGACTGGTCATGTGGCAGCGACGAGATCAGTTCATTCTTGATCATTGCAAAAATTTTTTGTATGTCCGGTTCCTTTTTTAATGCATTGATAACAAGTTGGAGATTAGATAATTTCGTTGGTTCGTTTTGCACATCTAAAGACTGAAGTTTTTCTAACAAGCTCGTTTTTGCGAAATTTTCCAATTTAAGCGCGTATTCTATACTTGGCTGAAAATTGCTGGACTCCATCACTTCTTTAGACAGCTGATTTCTAAGAAAATTTACGATATCACGAATGCTTTCCCCATGTTGAATCAAATTCTTGACTTTCGATAAAAGATTAAGATCTTTCAATATTTCCGTCGATTGTACAGCTTCCAAAATTTTATGTGAACCAGCGCGATATAATTGTTCCGCTTGGGTGAATAGTTTTTTAATATTTTCTGGAACGGAAGAATCTATTTTTTTTAAAAGTGATATAGCTTCTGCCAATTTTGATTCCTGTAAAGCACGGCGGATTTGGTTTATACTTTCTTGAAGGTCGGTTGATTGGCTGGCCATAAATACTTTTTCGTTCATAAATGAGTTGGAGGCGGAGCTTTGTTTTTTTTCAGGGGCTATTTCGCTGATTAAATCATTTAATTTTTCACTAAAATCAGTCCCATGAAGAGCTTTGTGTACGGCTTTGATTTGCACAGGCGAAAATTCGAGCCTTTTATTTGCCATAGATGCTATCGTTTCCAATTTCTGTTCAATCGACCCAAATCCTTTTTCTATAAAAGAAGCTAGCTGCATGAATGTATTTTTCGTAACAGGGATTCCTTTATCAATCAGAATATCGACGGCCCTTTTCACATCTGCCCTCAGCTGCTGTCTAAGATTTATTCCTTCTGCCAAATGTAAAGGTCCTGTCTTTATTTGCTGTAAAGCCGGGTTAGTTTCGGAAATTACTTTAGCAACAGGGATTGGCTCGTCTGTATCAGTTATTTCAATAACAACTTTTCCATTTAGGGGAAGATGCCCCTGAATTTTTACTCTTACATCTTCGCCTTTTATTTGCAGGATTGCTTCATCATTAGGCAACCGTTCTTTCACAACTGCATGAAATATTTCCCATTCTTTAATTAAAAGAGGCTTGTCATTTTGGACATATGATGCGAACTTCGGTTCGTTTGTTACTTGCATTCCTTCCTCACACTCCGCCGATAGGAAATCCATTTTAGAACACTATCAGGCCGCCTCGCTTTTGTAACACAGCTGACCCTTCATCTTTTTTCTGATATCTTGGCATTTAGCCCTTTGTTCAGTATCTATTTCTTAAAATAAAATTGATAAATTCCCTTTGCGATTTCTTTTGGGTTTGGTTTATAAGTGCCGTTTTCAACTTGCATTTTCAGTTCATTTACTTTTACTTGCCGTTCGTTTTCAAGTTGCAAAACTAGCTGAAGCTCTTTGGCTTCAGTAGATATTTCAACTTTATCCGCTTTCTTGCCGGCTGATCTTTCCACTTGGTTGAGCTTATCCATTTGCCGTTTATAAGGATTGACTCCAGACGGTCCAAAGTTATTGATTTTCATCGTTTTCCCTCACTTTCGTTCCGAACAATATCTTTAACTCTATTATCGGATAAAAGCGGCTGAATTTTTATATGAAAATAAAATTTACATCTTTTATCCTAAAATTCGTAAAGGGATCATACTAAGATTATTGAAGGCTTATAAACGTGATCGAAGGCTCATATATTTTTTTAAAGCCCCAGTAAACAGGATCCTTTCTTCCTTCTTCAGCAATAGCCACAGCAATCTTTTCTTTTGAGACGTCTAAACCAACATATTTTATGGTATCCTTCATAATAACTAGCTCCTTCCGTAATGTAGCTCTGATTTGGTTTGTTTTTCCTGTCAATTAGTGTAACCAAATTAATCTACGCTGTTACGAGTATGGGGCTAGTTTCGTTCATGATAACTCATAAAAGTAATCAACGGCTCATATGTTGAAATAAAGGATCATAAGCCGAAATGAAAGCTCATAAAAAGAAATAACGGCTCATAAGATCGCATAATGGCTCATAAATCCAAACGAAAGCTCATAACTCCGAACAAAGGATCATATATCAAAATAGAGGCTCATATATGAAATCGAAGGCGCATAACCCGAAAATATAGATTCAAACCCTTTCCAGCGTATAACATTTTTCCTTGTTAACTACAAAAAAGCCGTATGCGCCTGCATACAGCTAGAATTCACGGTTGTGATATTTTTTATCTATGACGAAATACGCTCTTTGCTTTTCTCTTTTTTCGATTTCGCGTTTTCGCTCCTCCTCGGCTTCATGCTGCTGAAGCTCTTTGCGGAGTTCTTCTGTACATGTTTCACAAAGCTTGCCTTCTCTGATTATTTTCCCGCACTTGTCGCACGGATATCCCAGATTTGGGAATTGGGTTAATATTAAACGGCCGGTTCGGATAAATTTAAAAATTAACTCCTCTTCGACTCCGGTTGCCTCAACCACCTGCTGAATTGTGGCTGCCCGGTTTTCCCGTTTCCGGATAAACTGATAGACGATTTCAAACGCTTTTTCTTCTTCTTTCCAGCATTTTTGGCATATATCGCGAAATTGAGTTTTAACAAAAATTTCACCGCATTTAGGGCAATTTGCCAGTTCCCCCATCCGGTTTCTCCCCCTGTCGAAAAATGTCTCTCTTTATTATAGCTTGCCGAAATAAGGAAAGAAATGAAAATTTTGAGACATTTATCCGCGCGCCAGAGTAAGCGAAGTGACTGACGCCGCTCCTGCTTCTTTCAAAACTTTTGCAGCATGTCTGATCGTTGAACCGGTCGTATAGATGTCATCGACTAGCACGATCTTTTTGTTTAAAACAGAACAGCCTGAATCCAATTGAAACACCTGAGGAAGATGAATCCTTTCGTTCCTCGATTTTTTCGATTGTTTTTCTGCATGAACACGGGTCAAAACATTTGCCGGAGTAAAACTTGATTCTCTAATTAGTGCTTCCGCCTGATTAAAACCCCGTTCATACAGCCGTTCTTCGCTTAAAGGGATCGGAACAAGGAGATCATGGTCAATTTCTTGAAGTTTGGCATGCAACGGTGCGGCGAATACTTTTGAAAGAGCATAATCACCGCGAAACTTATAACGGGCAATCACTTCTTTTATAAAATCATTGTAATTATAAAGGGAAATATTTTTTTCAAGAAAGCCGCGCCACTCCGAGTCTTCTTCCCAGCGAACACAGTCATAGCAAAGATCGTTTTGCCGGTATTGTGCTTCGAGGAGTTCAAAAGGCCGGCTGCACATTTGGCATGTCTCCCCTTCGATAACAGAAAATTGTCCAAGACATGTTTCACATGTAACAATTCTCGTCTCCCTTTCAAATAACGCCTGCCAGCCTGTAACAGGCACAATTTCCTCATGGCAGATGAAACATAGGTAATTTTGAAAAATCTTCATCCATCTACCAACCCCTTTTTTCTAGCCTCTATGTTCATCTGAATGATCTGATTTTTCGCTTTCACCATCGCTTCTGTTTTTCCGTAATGAAAAAACGTTATGGTGCCGTTTGGGAAATCAGCGCTCCTTCCTACCCTTCCGGCAATTTGAACAAGGGCGCTTTCTGTAAAAATTCGATCCTCCGCCCCTAGTACGGCTACATCGATATTCGGGAACGTCACCCCTCTTTCGAGAATGGTCGTAGTTAATAAAAGAGGAATTTCTTTGTTTCGCATCGCCTGAACTTTTTCCTTTCGCTCAGGGTCTTCAGCATGGACCGATTGAATATCGGGGTGAAGTTTTTGAAGAAGAGGAAGGATTTTTTCCATGAATTCGATTTGCGGAACAAACAAAAGCGATTGTTTTTTGCTTTGGAGACGTTTTTCAATCCATCGGAGTACATGATCAGGAAGACGATTCTTTTTCAAATGCTTTTGCCAGCTGCCGCACCAGACAAATTCCGGGACAGGAAGCGGATGGCGGTGGTAGCGAGCCGGAATCGTCACAAAGTTTCTTTTGCCGAGGCGGCACTCTCTCTGCCATTTTTCGTTCGGGGTAGCGGTTAGATAAATCATAGAGGAATGTGGCTTTCTTGCCTGCTTGACTGCATATTGCAAAGTTTTATCAACTGAGAAAGGAAAGGCGTCGACTTCATCGAGGATGACCGTATCAAAGGCCTTATAAAAGCGAAGAAGCTGATGGGTGGTTGAAATGGTCAACGGGGCGTTGAGATGGCGGTCTTCGCTACCTCCGAAAAGGGTAGCAACGGGGATTTCGGGAAAAACAGCTTTTAAACGCGGAGTGAGTTCGAGGACGACATCGGTTCTCGGAGTTGCGATGCAAACCCGTTTTCCGGCTGAAAGTGCTTCGTTTATACCGGCAAACAGGACTTCAGTTTTTCCGGCGCCGCAGACGGCCCAAACAAGAAGGTCTTGGTTATTTTTCACTGCTGTAACTACTTTTTGCGAGGCTGTTTGCTGGCCTTCAGAGAGTGTTCCGGACCAAACTAACGGCGAATCGTAATGTCTCGTCTTGATATCGGGGCCAGTCCAGCAGATAAGCGGAGTACACGCACTGATCCTGCCCATCATGATACAGCTGCGGCAGTAGGTGCATTCCTCATGGCAGCGCGCACAAGGAAAAGTGGCAAACATGCGTGGATCATTGTTGCCGCACCGATGGCAAATTGTGAGTTTTCCGTTTGTTTCGAGTCCTTTACGGTACATGACATACCCATTTTCATAGTGTTCTTGAATTTCAGCAATTGTGAAAGGAAGGTCGTCTGTTAAAAGTTGTTTTCCGGTTACTATCTTTTGAAGCTCTACGTTAGGAGAGAATGATGGATTGTAAGGTTGCGCCTGGAGATTTTCGCAGCTGGATATCGGCTCAGTGTGGACAGGTGTTTCGAGAAAGTGAGAAGGAATGAGCTTGTTTTCGATAAAAGCAAATCGCAAAAGACCACCTCCTGTACGTGTCATTAATTTTCATTTGGGCTGGGCGTTTTTGTCCGTTTTCCCAGCAATTCAATCGCACCGCGATGCCGGTCAATAACAACTTCTAAATGCTTAAATTGACTGCGGGCTTCAATCCTTGTGTTATCAATTTCTCTCATCATGCTTCCATAATAGAAGGCAATTTCTTTCCGCATTTCAGCTTGTTCAGCTTTTATTTCACCAATTTCTTTCCGTATTTCTGCCTGTTCAGTCTTGATCGCGCCGATTTCTTTACGCATTTCTGCCTGTTCAGTCTTGATCGCGCCGATTTCTTTACGCATTTCTGCTTGTTCAGCTTTTATCTCACAAATCTCTTTGCGCATTTCTTCCTGTTCAGTCTTGATCGCGCCGATTTCTTTACGCATTTCTGCCTGTTCGGCTTTGATTTCACCAATTTCTTTCCGCATTTCATTTTGTTCAAGGGCAATTTCATCGAACCGTTTATTCATTTGCTCCATGAATTGTTTTAATAATGCTTCCATCGTTCTCACCTCACTTTTACCATAGTATAGCATACGATGCGCCTCGAGAAATGCGTCAAAGACTGTAAAATTTCGACAAAAAAAACACCGCCCTAACCTTGTCAGAACGGTGTATATGATGATTTTTCACCCAACCAAACAGTGGCAAGCCGGACATCAAGTTTGAGCATACTTCTATAATTTCATACAAGCCAGCTACTTACAGCTGGGTAAGTTTGTGCATGCGATAATTTTTTTGCCCGAACAAGGAGTGGCAAACTGGGCAACAATTTTGAGCTTGCGATTATTTTTTCACCCAGCCAGGCAGTGGCAATCTTGGCAAAAAGTTTGTGCATACAATTATTTTTTCACCCAGCCAAGCCCCATTGCACCTTCGCCGAGATGCGTTCCGATTACCGGACCGAAATAGCTGATCAAAAACTCTACGTTTGGAAATTGTGCTTCCAGCTCGGCTTTCCACTCTTTCGCTTCTTCTTCGCGGTTGGCATGGATGATGACTGCTTTATAAGCCGCTCCGCTTTTTACATCTTCTGCAAGAAGTTCGACGATCCGTTTCATTGCTCGTTTGCGCGTGCGAATTTTTTCAAACGGAACAATCACCTTATCAACGAAATGCAAAAGCGGTTTTACTTGAAGAAGGCTGCCGATTAATGCCTGGGCGCTTGACAGCCTTCCGCCCCGCTGCAAGTGGGACAAATCGTCTACCATAAAATAAGCGCGGCTGGATTGCTTCATTTCATTCAGTCTCGCTAAAATATCTTGAGGATCTTTCCCGTGCTGCGCCATTTCAGCTGCCTCCAAGGCATAAAAACCTTGAACCATACAGCTGATTTCCGAATCGAATGGGTAAACCTTGATATTGTCAACCATGTTTCCCGCTGTAACAGCTCCCTGGTATGTTCCGCTTATGCCGCTCGATAAGTGAATGCTGATCACTGCATCGTATTCTTTTGCCAGATTTTCAAACAGTTCCACAAACTGTCCAACTGACGGCTGGGAAGTCGTTGGAAGCTCTCTGCGCTTCACTTCTTCATAAAACTGTTCTGCGCTAATCTCAATTTCTTCCTGGTAGGATTCATTCCCGAAAATCACGCTTAAAGGAATCATATGTATGTTGTATTTCTCACGCAAATCCTTCGGGATGTACGCCGTACTATCAGTGACAACTGCTGTTCTCATAATAATAGTACCTTCCTTATTATTTTTTCTATTATTTTCATTGATTTAATTTTAAATGAAATTCTCTTAATTTGCATATAAAAAAGAGATAACGCATCAGTTTTGGAAGTACGTAACAGGTCCAACGGTTTATGAGCAAGTTACTACACTTTATAATCCACTTTCTACAATTTAATATATGAGCCAGTTCAATCGATTTATGATCTACTTTCGACGAGATGTGATCCATTTTTTACAATTTACGATCCGGTTTCCACATTTTATGATCCACTTTTTAAAATTTATGAGCCAGTTCCTACATTTTATGAGCAACTTTCTTCTGCATTTTATGATCCACTTTCGACGTTTTATGATCCACTTTTTAAATTTATGAGCCAGTTTCCACACTTTATGATCCACTTTCTACAATTTATGATCCAGTTCCCACAATTTACAAGCCACTCTCCATATTTAACGCGCCAACTTCGCTGATTTTCACCCTCAAGCAAATAATTCAACAAAATTCGACACAAACACCGCTAACACGAAAAAAGACCGGCTTTCACAATTCGAAAGCCGGCCTTCATGTTTTTTTCATTTAAATAAATAATTCAACAAAATTCGAGGAACCCTGTGTCATCGTGATGTGACAACAATATAAACTGCGCGTTCTTGTACTTCTGTCACCGCACTACCGTACTTCAACCCAGCCGTTTTTAATCGCTACAACAACGGCCTGGGTCCGGTCATTTACATTCATTTTTTGCAGGATGTTGCTGACGTGGTTTTTCACGGTTTTTTCACTGATGAATAACGCTTCCCCGATGCCGCGGTTGCTTTTTCCGTCTGCCAAAAGCTGAAGCACTTCACACTCGCGGCGCGTCAATAAATGAAGCGGGCGGCGAACTTCACCGTTAGACAGGTATGATTCTCCGTTTCCGGTTTCTGTTGCCAGCCTGCGGTACTCTTTCACTAAATTGTGAGTAACTTTCGGATGAATATAAGATCCGCCGTCAGCTACAACCTTTACTGCTTCAACAAGAGCATCGGCATCCATTTCCTTCAGCAGGTAGCCGCTCGCACCTGTTTTCAAAGCATGCGTCACATAGTTTTCATCATCGTGAATCGATAAAATAATGACGCGTGATTCCGGAAATCTCTCAATTAATTGGCGTGTTGCCTCGATCCCATTTGTATGTGGCATATTAATATCCATGATGACAACATCCGGTTTATATTGTTCAACGAGTTGAATGGCTTCTTTTCCATCATCGCCCTCAGCCACAACTTCAAATGTTTTTTCAAAATCTAATATTCGTTTTACCCCTTCTCTAAAAAGCTGGTGGTCATCAATGATCACAATTTTAGTAGTCAATCCATACGCCTCCCTTGTTCTTTCGGTTATCTCTCTTGTTATTTCATTGGTACTTGTATGATGATAACCGTACCGGCACCTATTTTAGAATGAATCGAGATTTCGCCTTCAAGCAGCTCTACCCTCTCTTTCATACCGAGGATGCCAAACGATTCAGGCTTTTTCACATTTGTATCAAAACCTTTTCCATTATCCTTGATCACAACGTTAATTTGTGCCTTGCAAATCTCCAATTTCACTTCGATTTCACTTGCATCAGCGTGCTTCAAGGCATTTTGGACAGATTCCTGCACAAGACGGAAAAGTGCAACCTCGTATTTTGCCGGTAATCTTTTATCTTCACCTAAGTTAGCAAAATGAATCTTTGTTTTATTATGATATTCTTCGATTGTTTGTAAATATTTTCTGAGGGTAGGAACAAGACCAAGGTCGTCAAGTGCCATTGGGCGCAAATCGTAAATGATTCGCCGCACCTCGTACAAGGCAGATCGAACCATCCGCTTTAAATTGCGGATTTCATCAATCGCTTCTTGTGCACTTCTCTCCTTATAAATGCGTTCGATTAAATCAGAACGCATCATCACATTGGCAAGCATTTGCGCCGGTCCGTCATGAATTTCTCTGGACAGCCTTTTTCTTTCTTCCTCTTGGGCCTCGATAATTTTCAAGCCAAAATCCTGCTTTTGTTTCGCATTTTCGAGCACTTCTCCCACTTGCTTTAAATCACTCATTAAATAATTTAAAACAATGGTTATTTGCGAAATCAGATGATCTGCCCGTTCAATCGTCTCCGTAAGCCCGACGAGCCTTCGTTCAATTTCATCCCTGCGCTGCCTCAGCTGTTTTTCCAACTGCCGATTCATCGAAAGGTCCATTTGAAGATTGTGCGCCTTTTCATAAGCATCTCGAACCTCTGCTTCTGTGTAATCTTTAAAGTGCATGCTCACTTCGGAAAGGCGCTTTCTTGCAAGACGGGATTGAATTTCCAGCTTGTCCCCCTCGGCAATTGTTTGAAGAACCGTTTGTTTTACTTCTTTTAGCTCATCAGACAGAGTTTCATAGTCTTTGCGGCATTGCTCGCCGATTCGAAAAATCTCATCTTTGCTGCTCACAACGGTGTCAATCATTTTTTCAAGAATTTGATCGAGCGTTTTTGTATCAAATTTTATCGTTTTCATAAAATATTCCTCCAAGGGCAAAAAAACCCTTTCGGCTTGTACATATTTTAGCGTGAAAAAATGCAACTTACTATCTTTGCAGTGAGAAAACTTTTACAAAACAGCTTAATTTCAGCCAAAAGGCACGGTTTTGTATATTTTCCATAAGCCTTATTTCCTATATAATTATGTTGAATCATGACATTTATTACAGTTCATTATTCCCGGATAAAATACTATTCTAAAATAATATCTTTTTCCTCTCAGATTATTTTATATTATACCATGACAAAAATCGTGCTATATTAAAGTTTCTTTACAATGCAATAAAAAGTAAATGAAAAGAATTTTGTCGATTATAATAAATAAAGGTTGAATTTTTGAAAACTGTCAGAAAGGAGCGATTTAAGGGTGCTGCCCTATTACTATACAGTCAAAGGATACGGCGAACATGAAATAGTTATTGAAAAATCCCGTTTTATCGCACACGTTTCCCGTGCCGAAACAGAAGAAGAAGCACAGGAATTCATTCAATCCATTAAGAAAAAGCATTGGAATGCAACCCACAATTGTTCAGCCTATCTGATCGGCGAGAACGACCAGATTCAAAAAGCAAATGACGACGGAGAACCGAGCGGTACTGCCGGTGTTCCCATTCTCGAAGTATTAAAAAAGAAAAAATTAAAAGATACGGTTGTTGTCATAACGAGATACTTCGGCGGAATAAAATTAGGTGCAGGCGGGCTGATCAGAGCTTACGGCAAAGCAACCTCTGAAGGCATTGAAGCGACGGGTGTTGTTGCCAGAAAACTCATGCGGGTCATGCATACAAAAATCGATTATACTTGGCTCGGAAAAATTGAAAACGAACTCCGCTCCTCTGTCTATACAATCAAAGATATCCATTATGCCGATAAAGTCGAAATTGAAACATTTGTCGAAGAAGGCCAAAAAAATGCTTTTTCCGATTGGATGATCGAATTGACAAACGGCCAGGCAGAGATCCGTCAAGGTGCAATGCTTTATTTGGAAGAACCGATTTAAACCTTGCTAATAATTTAATATTTACGAAAGCTTTAATTTTCGATAAAATTAAGTGTCGTCTTATAGCTAAAAAGAACTAAACCAAATCATAAAGTAGGGATAAAAATGTCTGTTACTAGATCTGTAAGGAGGAAAAAGAAAAAACGGCGCTTCTTGCGCTTGTTTGTATTGCTTTTAGTCTTTAGTTTTATTGGAGGCGGATCTTTTTTTGCATACGATATTTTATACAATGCGAAGAAAGCATCAAATAATATTTTCCAAGAATTAGATCGAAATAAGATTCCAAATCATAGAGATGAAGAAATTAAGATAACGAAGGATCCTTTTACGATTTTGCTAGTAGGAATTGAAGACCAGGAAGGCGGCGAAAGATCGGATGTCCTTATGCTGGCTACAGTCAATCCGAAAACAGAAGAAGTTTACCTTCTTAGTATTCCGAGAGACACAAGAACATATCTCCCTGAAGTTGGATATGAAACAAAAATCAACCATTCATACAGCAATGGCGGAATTGAAGCAACGATTAATGCCGTCACCGAACTGCTTGATGTTCCGATTGACTATTATATTACTACTAACTTTCAGGGATTTGAAGACATTGTAGATACACTTGGCGGAGTAACTGTAGATGTTCCTTTTACTTTTAAAGCTCAGCTGACAGACAGCTTAAAATGGAAAACATTCTATAAAGGTGAAATGAACTTAAACGGGAATGAAGCTTTAGCTTATGTCCGAATGAGAAAAAAAGATCCAAAAGGAGATCTTGGCAGAAACGAACGGCAGCAGCAGGTAATTAAAGCAATTGTTGATAAAGGAACTTCCTTCTCTTCTATTCCAAAAATTGATGACGTTATGGAAGATTTAGGTGACAACGTAAAGACCAACATCCCTCCTTCAAAGTTTGCAAGTTTTATACAGTTGTATTCAAAAATAAAAAATACAAGTATCAAACATTTAGCCCTTGAAGGATATGATGAATATATCGACGGTGTATATTATTATATTCCTTCTGAAGAGTCAATCATTGAAGTCAGTTCCATATTGAACAATTCTCTTGATTTTTCTACGTATACGGCTGAAGACCACTCTTCACAGGATGATCAAGTGACAAGTGAAAATCAAAATAATTGGTAAAATGAATCTATTAGGGCCGGCCCATATTAAAGGGTCCCGGCCCTTTTTCTATGATTTTTTTCATAGTAGAACTTTCTTCCGATTGGAAGATTTGACATTTTTCGATACAATAGGTAAAGAACGAAAATAATGTCGACGGAGGGATAATGTGAAAAAATTTTTTGCTTCTTCGGTTCTGGCGACTGCTGTATTGTTTCCTGTCCTCGTGAACGCAGAAGAGCTGAATTTTCCGGCTAATATGACGGTAGACCAAAAAGTAGAAATTCGAAAAGGGGCGACTGAGAGTTATCCAGTAGTTTCATCGATTTCAACAGGCCAGAATGTGATCGTAATTGACAAATTCACTAATTCATTTGGTGAAACATGGTATCAGGTAGATTTAGGGAATGTGAAAGGCTGGGGGCCGGCAGATCACTTCATAACAGCAAGTAGCAGCGGAATTCAAATAGGCAAAGAAGCAATCATCAATAGCGATAACGCAAACGTAAGAAAAGGAGCGACTGCTTCCTATGAAGTAACTGCGAAACTATCAAAAGGCCAGATCGTTAAAGTGATTGATAGTTTTAAAAACAGCAGCAATGAACTGTGGTACCAAATCGAGACCGGTTCGATCAAAGGCTGGGTGCACAGCGAGTTACTGTCTCCTAAACCTGAAGCAAACCCTGCACCTCCTGCTGCAACAACTGTAAAAACTGTCCAGGTCGATAAAACCGCTGTTAGAAGAGGAGCATCTGATACATATAGAGCAGTAAAATATCTCGTGAAAGGCCAAAAAGTTACGATTATTGATACATTTAAAAATTCTAAAGGAGAAACGTGGTACCGAGTGGATTTAGGAGCAGTCCAAGGCTGGGTGATAGATACTGCTTTTAAACCATTAAGCCTTCCTCCTGCGCCTAACACTTCTGTTGCAACAAAATATGTCGGAACGAAAAACGCTGCACTCTATGCAGGAGCTTCTTTCCAATATAAAGTGAAAGAGAGACTTGCCTATAACAGCAAGGTAACCGTCTTAAGTGAATTTGTTAATTCATTAAATCAAACATGGGTTCAAATTAAAACCTCGACCGGTAAAACAGGTTGGACGCCTAAATATGAATTAATCTCTTCAAAAAATGACTTGCAATATGTATATGCTATGAATAATACAGTAATCCGAAGAGGTGCCGGGACGAACTATTCTGTATCCGCTTATTTAAAAGTGAACGATCAGCTTATCGTATTACAAGAATTAAATGGCTGGTTAAATGTTGAAACTCTCAGCGGAAAGAGAGGATGGATAGACAAATCACTCACCTCAAATGTTTCTATGAAAAGATTGATTTCGCCTACGGTTCAAACTATTGACGGCGATCAGCATTTAGTATGGAAAAAAACAAGTAATTTTCATTTAACATATTCAATACTTTCATCTAACCGCTTAAAACTTTCCGGCGGATTTACGGCAGTTGAAGTACCATCAGCTAAGATAGAAGGAATCAGCTCAATCGATTCGTCCGGGGTCATTACCTTTGAACCGGGATATACGTTTACAATTAGAAATTATCCGGACAAAGTTACGATTAAAATTATTGAGAATGGTTTAGTCGGCAAAAAGATTATCGTTGATGCCGGCCATGGCGGAAAAGATACAGGGGCAATTGGTCCGACCGGTTTAAGAGAAAAAGATGTGAATCTCGCTACAGCGTTGCTTTTAAAAGCTGAGTTGGAGAAAAAAGGAGCTATCGTCACCTTGACCCGGTCAACGGATATTTTTCTCGAACTCCAAGAAAGAACAGCGATTGCGAATAAATCCAATTATGATGCGTTTATCAGTATTCATGCCGACTCTTTTTCTTCTACCTCAAAAGGAACAACTACTTACTATAATACAACGGTAAACTTTAACGGACCAAAAAGCAGGAAAATGGCAGATGCGATCCAGAAAAATATGATTTCCTCAATGGGCACTTACAATCGCGGTGTTAAAGAACAAGAATTCTATGTTAACAGAATGAACCAGCTTCCAAGTATTTTAGTTGAACTTGCTTTCATATCCAATCCTAATGAAGAAAAATTGCTTCGTTCGACTGATTTCAGGAAAAAAGCAGCAATCGGGATCACGAAAGGGCTCGAAGAATATTTTACTAATTTCTAAATTCTTGCATTCTATTTCCTATTCTATCTAAATATGGTAATCTACTAATGAAAAAATGATTTGGGATTATGCACTTCTTTCTTGCCCAAATCATTTTTTTCTAAACAACAATCAGGAGGTTTTTTTAAAAAATGAGCCGTACTAAAAAAATTGTCGTTGCCGGTGCATTAGCATTAGGGATTGGAGCTGGCGCGTATATGTTCACACCTAAAGGGATGAACGCTGCCAGCAATGTAGTTTTAGCGAGTGTTGACTGGGTAACATCTCAAATTAATCCTATGAAAACAAAAATAGCCGATTTGGAATCAAAAGTTGCTTCTCAACAGCAAGAAATAAATAATTTGAAAGCGCAAATATCTAAAATAGGGAATCCGGCTATACCGCCAACGAATGGACAATTGCCATTAACCGTTTATACGATTAAGAGTTCCGTAACCATTCATTCAGGGGCAACAAGAAATTATAAAGTGATCACAACAAAGCCGGCGGGTTCAGCACTAAAGGTAGTTGATTCTTTTAATGCCTCTACCGGGCTATGGTATCGTGTGGAAATTTCTTCTACAGTAAAAGGATGGGTTTTTTCAGGTGATGTTTCAACATCGAAACCATCAGCCACTGTACCAACCCAGGTTATTACAACGGGTGATGTTCAGCTGCGCAGAGGTGCAACTACCAGCTATCCAGCCATTCAACTCATTAAAAAGGGAACAACTTTAAGATATATTAGTACTTTTGTTAATGCCAAGGGTGAAACATGGTATAATGTTGAAACCTCATCAGGTGTTAAAGGCTGGATTTTCGGCGGCCTTGGCGAGGTGAGGTAAATTGAAAAAGATCGTTTATTTATTTAGTATTTTACTAATCATTAGTACTTTTCCATCATTCGCAAAAGCAGCGGAGCCTGTTCTCTATCCGAATGAAGTGAATGTGTCTGTTCACTTGTCAAATAACTTTACGATGACTTTAAATGGTACATATCAGTTGTATAACAAAGATTCCGGCGCGAAAACGATCATCCCTCAAGGTACGGTTTTAACAATAAAGAAAGATAGTACAGGAATTACTGTCAGCTACACCGGATTCAGCCAAAAATCAGCAAAAGGATTTGATTTGCAAGAATTAGCCGGCAGCAGCCTGTCAATTGCAAAAGTAAGCAACGGTTTATCATATCGCGGAAGTTTTTATCTTAAGCCTAATGGGAGCAAGACGGAATTAATTAATATCCTTGATATGGAAGACTACTTAAAAGGTGTTGTTCCAAGTGAAATGCCTCCCTCCTGGCCAAAAGAAGCACTTAAAGCGCAAGCCATTGCTGCCCGAAGCTATGCAGCCAATACTATGATGCTTACAAGCACTGCGGCCAGTCAGGTTTACCGGGGATATACAGCAGAGGATCCACGCACAAATGCAGCCATTAAAGAAACGGAAGGATTATTGGTTAAATATAACGGAAAACCGATTCAGGCATTCTTCCATTCAACAAGCGGCGGAAGAACAGCGAATGTTAGCGACGTTTGGAATTCAGACCAGAAAAACTTTCCATACCTTGTATCAGTGGAGGATCCTTATGAATCATCTCCATACAGCAATTGGAGTGTCACTTATTCCGCTGCAGACATACTTAAATCATTTGGTTTTACAAATAGTTCTACTGTCCTTAATGAGATTACACTTTCAAAAACCGGCGCGAACGGAGAAGTCAGAGGAGTTACAGTTAATACCTCATCCGGTGATAAAACGATAACCGGAAATGAGCTTGTAATCAGAAAACTGTTCCCGATCCAAAGCGCAAGCCATTACAATTCTTTATATTCAAACTGGTTTGACATAAAAGTATCTAAAGCGCAAAGTGATTTATCTGTCCAAACTGCAAACGGAACGGTTCCTTTAACTCAGTTAAAGGGGCAGACTGTCCAGACATCAAATGGCCAAGTTACTTTAACGGATTCCAATGTTTCAATCCAGACCGCTTCAGGTACGGTAACGAATGAAGGAACAGGAATTATTTCTGTCACCTTGAACGGAAAAGGATGGGGGCACCGGGTCGGAATGAGCCAGTATGGAGCGAAAGGATTTGCTGAAAAAGGCTGGAAAGCAGAACAAATTCTCGCCCATTATTTTAAAGGGACAACGGTATCGAAATAAGGAAGACCGGACGATCGCCTTCGCGCCCGGTCCTTTTTTGTTCCTACTATTGGAATGAAGGCTTATAGATATGATGGACGGCTCATAGATCGGTATGAAAGCTCATATTTTGAAACGAAAGCTCATTTTTCGAAACAAGGGCTCATTTCCAAAACGAAAGCTCATTTTTCGGAATGAAGGCTCATATATCAAAATGAAAGCTCATATATCGAAATAAAAGCTCATTTTTCGGAACGAAGGCTCATTTTCCAATCGAAGGCTCATACTTCCGAACGAAAGCTCATTTTCCGAATCGAAAGCTCATTTTTCAAAACGAAGGCTCATATTCCGAAACAAAGGCTCATATTCCGAAACAAAGGCTCATATTCCGAAACAAGGGCTCATATTCCGAAACAAGGGCTTATATATGAAAACAAGTACTTACAATCGAAATGAAATGCTTAAAAAAAGCATCGGGCTTACATCCGATGCTTTTATTTTTCCGCGTCTTGAATATTGGCCAGCAAATCATCCACAATACTTTTCCAGGAATATTGCTCAATGGCAAGCTTTCTTCCATTTTGGCACATCTGTTCATAATCACTTTTCGAAACGTTCATAAGCTCGCTTACTGCTGAAGCAATCCCTTCTGGATTCTCCGGAGGGGCAATTTTACCGCACTGATATTCTTCCAATATAGCGGCACTTTCTCCATCGCCGCAATATAAAACAGGCGTTCCGGTAGAGATGGCAGGAAATATTTTTGAAGGCCTTGCACCTTTAAATAATTCAATATTTCGCAATGAAACAATGCTATAATCAGCAATCGAAAACATTCTCGGCATTTCGGAAACGGGAACAGAACCGTAGAAGGTAACATTATCAAGCTTAAGGTCTTCCTTCAGCTTTAATAGCTTCTCCCTCTCCTGGCCGTCGCCGACAAACAAGAAATGAGCATCAGGCTCTCGTTCTTTTAATAGAGCAGCCGCTTTTAATACAGAATCCAACCCCTGTGCATATCCGAGGGTGCCTGCATACATAAAGACTTTCTTATTCTCAATGCCAATTTCTTTTAATAACTCCTCATCTTTCGGCATCGGATGAAAAGTATCTGTATTTACTCCATTCGGCAAAAGAAATACGTCTTTCTCGTTCTTCCCTTTCCGAATCATGTATTCTTTAATTCCTTCAGTCGCCGTCGCTATTTTCCACGATTTTTTATAGAGGAAATTTTCAAGCCATTCCGCCATTCGAATAAACATTTTATTTTTCAGAATCCCTAACTCCACAGCGGATTCAGGCCAAATATCAGCAACATTGAATACAAACTTTGCCCTTTTTATTTTCGCCCCTAAGTAGCCTGTAATCCCAAGGAATAAAGGAGGAGAATTACAAATAATTACGTCTGTGGGCTTTGATTTAAAAATAGAATAAAACGCACTAAACGTAAATGAAAAATAGGAAGCTAACCGTTTCCAAAAGCTGCCTTTCGGCGACGGATAGATCCATGACCGATGAACCGGTATTCCGTCCCAGTCTTCAAATAAATAAAACATTCCTCTATATTCTTCAGGAATAACTCCTTTTGGATGATGAGGAAAAGCTGTAAGTACTTCCACCTGATGGCCTCTTTTAATGAGTTCCTTGCTTACTTCATAAACCCTTATTTGCGGGGCGCCTGTTTCAGGGGGAAAATGCTGACACAAGTAGATAACTCTCATTTTCCCATCTCCATTATTTTTCAATAATTTTTTTAATATACGCTTCCAGTTTATCCTTTAACTCCGGCCGCTTTAAGGCAAAATCGATTGAAGCTTGAAGGAATCCAAACTTATCTCCTACATCATACCGGTTCCCTTTAATAATGTAAGAATAAATAGACTCTTTTTCAAGCAAGCTGTCGATCGCGTCTGTCAACTGAATCTCGCCTTTTTTGTCGGGCTTTACTTTTTCAAGCATTTCAAAAATAGCCGGAGTTAAAATATATCGCCCTACGATTGCCTGTGTAGACGGAGCTTCTTCCACTGCCGGCTTTTCAACGAGGCTGTTTACTTTGTACAGTTCGCCTTGTTGGTCTGAATAATCGACAATTCCATACTTATTTACTTCTGCAAGAGGAACATCGTTGCATCCAAGAATGCTTGATTGAACGTTATTGAATTGGTCAATCATTTGGCGCAAAGCCGGAACTTTACTGTCAACGATGTCATCGCCGAGCAGAACGGCAAACGGCTCATTTCCGATAAATTTCTTTGCACATAAAACAGCATGTCCGAGGCCAAGCGGTTCTTTTTGGCGAACATAGTGGATATCTACCATATTTGAGATATTTTCGACGATCTCAAGCATGTCATTTTTTCCTGTTTTTTTAAGAAGCATTTCCAACTCAACCGATTTATCAAAATGATCCTCGATTGCACGTTTGTTTCTTCCGGTAACAATAATGATATCCTCTATTCCGGATTGAACCGCCTCTTCGATAATATATTGAATCGTAGGCTTATCAACAATTGGCAGCATTTCTTTCGGCTGGGCTTTTGTTGCAGGCAAAAACCGGGTTCCAAGCCCTGCTGCAGGTATAACTGCTTTTTTAATCATGACTTCATCCCCCTTTGCAATGTTTCCTCATACAAGTTTAACATTCCATTTGCGTTATCAATCCAGTTATAGTGTTCCTTCACATGTTCAATTCCTGCAGAACCCATGTCCTTTCTTTTTTCGGGTTCCTCAATTAATAGGTTAAAAGCTCTGGCAAGTTCCAAAGGGTTTTCTTTCGGAACAACAAACCCTGTTTTTCCATCGAGAACAACCTCAGGAAGCCCTCCAACATTTGATACAACAACAGGAACTCCACAGGCCATGCTTTCTACCGCTGCTACGCCAAAACTCTCGCTGTCCTCCGTTGAAGGAACTGCAAAAATATCCATTTGGTTAATATACTCAGGAACACGGTCATTAGGCACACGGCCGGTAAAGGTGGTCACATGACTGATTCCAAGATCCTTTGATAACTGTTCATACTCTGAACGCTGCGGGCCATCACCGACAATCAGCAAATTTGTGTCAGGATTTGTTTCAAAAACTTTTGCAAAAGCTTTTATTAAATCAGCAATTCCATATTTGTCTGAGAGCGCTTTAACCGTTCCTATTGTGATTCTCTCTTCAGATTTAAGTCCTTCAATCGGGCGGAATTTATTTAAATCTACCCCGAATGGCGTAACAAATATCTTTTTATTTGTATATTTGTTCGTCTCCTTAGCCATGATATGGCTTGTCGAACAGATGACATCAGCCTTTCCAAGAGTATATTCAACAATTTTCCGATTCAGGCTTCCTTGCTGGGGAAATTGAAAAATATCTCTTCCCCATACAGACACATAGTATGGATGATAATTAGCTAAGGCACCGATCAATCCATAGCTTGAGACGTAATGAGCATGAAAGATATCAGGCTTGAATTGTTTGAGCACTTTCTTTAATGAAAAAACACTCGAAAAATAAGAGAATTTCCCGGGTAATAGCTTAGGTAGTACATATGTGTCGACTTCTTGTGCATTTTCTTCCGAATAATGGTCAGAAAATGTCACTACTTTTACGTCAATTCCTTTTTTTTTGTAAAACAAAGCCCATTTATGTGTGTGTATTGACTTGCTTGGAGCTAGTAGTAAGACTTTCATATTTCCTCCTTTAACAAGACACTTGCAACTTTCGCGACTCTGGCTGCCCACGAGTGTTTTTCAATGAACAATTCCTTAATATTCTCTCGATAAATTTCGGCATTTTTTATCATCGTTAAAATGGCTTCTGCCATTGAATTCGGCTCATCCTTACAAATCACTCCGAAACCATCTCTATTGATGATTTCCTCTTGGGCAGCACAATTCGTGGCGACAACAGGCAATTCATTTGACAGGTATTCCACCAGCTTTACCGGAACCGAAAAATCATTGTAAGTACTTTTGATCCGGGGAATAAAAGCAAAGTCCATCTCTTGATATAGCTTATTTAAAGCTTCTCCGCTAATGTGCTTTACAGTTACCTTCAAATGTTTGAGCCTTTCCTTTTTGTTGTCTGGAAGTTTTTCATATTCATCTTGCCGGCACACGACCGTTAAATCACATACCTGTCTTTCTTTGTTGACGATCTCCAGGGCATCAAGAAGTAAAAAGAGACCGTAATCCTCATTGTTTATACCGCCTACATAAATTCCCTTTCCCGTTTGTCCGGAAGATTGGTTCCGAACAATTTCTCGTTTTCTTCCTCCGGGAGGCAAAGCAACCTTTTTTCGATTAATCTCTACAAAATTGCCCATCGCTTCACTTGGAAGAAAAATAACATGGCAATATTTTTCATAAAATTTTTCTTCCAATCGGTAAATCGTCTTCATAATATGCTTTTTAACACCTTTTAAAGGGTAAAGTTCATCAAATTTCCAATATACGTCGCGATAGAAAACACCAACCGGTATATTCCTTTGTTTTAAAAATTTCATGACCTTTAAGTCAACAAAAGGCTTTTTCGGGATATGGTTTGCATCTGTTAACCATAATGGGATTGTTTGATTTTCCATATAACAAAACAATAGATCATCAAGCTTCCCTTGTTTCTTCCATCTCTCGAATTGCTGATCTCTATCTTCCGAAGAACCGGACAGCAATAAAATCTCAATACCTTGTTGATTTCCCCACTCTAAAAAAGCATTGTAGATTTCTTTCGGGCGAAGCTTTGAGCCGCTATTTGCATTTTCAGCTATTTGGAAAGGGTAATAAAGCAAAACTGATCTCATATGATATCTCCTCGTCTATTTCCCCTCTTGATCATTTTTTCAGCCAAAGATTGGCCAGATCAATGCGGATTCGTATAAATAGTAAAATACCGGCAAATAAACAAGTTACAAAAATCCAAATCGGATTAAATAAGAAATCTGTAAAGCCTCCAACTAACGTTCTCGGTATGTTTACCGTAAAATATATAAATAAACTTAAAAATACAGGATTTTTTGGAAGCCTGATAAACGTTATATAAAGAACTTGAACAAGGACTGCTACATAAAGCGTTCCGGCTAATATCCCAATATAGCCAAAGTTTGCGTAGGCTTCGGCAATAAACAATGTATTTAAAACCCCGGCTGTACCTTCCTTAATTTTTTCCGGAAAGACAGTTGCCATTACGAGCCTTGCAGAACGAACATGATCCATACCAAACATTTCAACAATTGTTGCAGGCATGCTTGTTCCATTTAAAAACGGAAGCGATTTCCCAAAAATATCGAGGTGAAGAAAAGTCGGTGCAATTTGCGCAAAAATTAAGCGTCCGATCGGTCCTTTATTATAAGACAAATATGATTCTAAATCGGTTACACCTTGAATAACAATATACATGCTTACTAGTACGATGGCGCCTGCCGTTCCCCAAAGAAACAGCCTTTTCCAAGAAAAATTCATTCTGCCAACATAAAGGCGCAGCAACAGAAACATAATTAAATAGAAGAAAACAGGTGATTTTGCCAGGTCATAAATATTAATAAGGATAGAACCGGCAAAAAGACTGAGGAATAGCAGCTTCCACTTTATTTGATTCGTTTTTACTGAATAAACATATGCAATAAACGACAAAAGCGGAGTTAATGCGATCGCAAAAATATTTCTGACGATATAAATGCCCCTAAAATTCCGCTGAGCTTCAACCCGTAGTTCACCGGGTGATAAGTTGCCGTTCCCTATCAGTATTTCTAAAATAGGGATTTTAGGAGTCTTTAAAAAAGTATAAGCAATAGCTGCAAGAGATATAAATGCAAGGCCTGCAAAAATTAAGAAAAACTCATTTTTTTCCTTAAAAGGAAGTTCGATCCTCTTCTCCAAGTAACTTTTATACTCTTTCTCTGCATCAAAACCGGCCAATTTCGAAACGATGAACATGACCATCGGAAAAACGACCATAACGAAACTAATCACATAAAAGCCAATCCAACGGTATTCTTCATGCTTCAAACGATTGATCATATAATAATCGTCAATACCCATTGCAATGAACAAAGTGCCAATGAAACTGGAGATCAAAAAAGAGTAGTAAAAGATCATTGAAATCATATTCGGTTTTAAAAGGGACAGGCTTCCCGCGGCCTTTTGAAAAAAGAACACGGAAGCCCCTAATACGAGTATCCAAATAATGAGATAGAGCATGATTTGCCCGCCTTTTATCTTTTTTCGATCAGTTCAGCAATTTTGTATGCTGCTTTCCCATCACCAAATACTTCTTTATAAGATGGATTGACATTTTTCCGGACAGCAGAAAGGATTTTATTGACATCTGTGCCGACAAGAATATTGGCATCTTCTTCAAGCGTTTCAACCCATTCGGTTTGTTCACGAACCGTTACGCAAGGCACTTCCATAAAGTAAGCTTCCTTTTGTACGCCGCCCGAATCAGTAATAATTTTTTTCGCATTTGCTTCCAAAGTAAGCATATCAAGATAACCGACTGGATCAATTACTTTTAGATTTGGAATATCATCTAAACGAATTCCATAACTTGAAAGCTTGTTTTTCGTTCTAGGATGAATAGGCCACACCTTAACTTCTTCAATTTGAGAAAATGCCTCTAATATATTCTTCATGTTTTGTACATCATCTGTATTTTCTGCCCGGTGAATGGTGATGAGATGATATTCTTTTTTAGTTAAGCCGTGTGTTTCTAGAATATTCGATTTATCAGCTGCTAATTCACGGTTATATAAAACCGCATCATACATCACATCGCCGATATTAAAAACATTTCGTGTAATATTTTCGTTCCTTAAATTTTCAAC
Organism: Bacillus methanolicus; assembly: GCF_028888695.1. Classification (NCBI taxonomy): domain Bacteria; kingdom Bacillati; phylum Bacillota; class Bacilli; order Caryophanales; family Bacillaceae; genus Bacillus; species Bacillus methanolicus. The sequence continues at coordinate 168,870 of NZ_PNFF01000002.1, forward strand.
TGCCGTATCTGTCGGACAGAACAAATATTCAGACACATGGTCTGTCATAATCCGGTTGATTTCCTCCGGCATTTTCTTATTAAAGCTTCGAAGTCCTGCTTCAATATGAATAACCGGAACGTGCAGCTTTGCTGCCGCGAGGGCGCCGGCCAGCGTAGAATTCGTATCACCGTACACCATCAAGTAATCAGGCTTTTCTTCCAAAATAATTTCTTCAATTCTCGCAAGCATTTCACCAGTCTGTTTGCCGTGATTTCCGGACCCTACACCTAAGTAATAATCCGGTTTAGGAATATTTAATTCTTCAAAAAAAATGTCGGACATATTGCTGTCATAATGCTGGCCTGTATGGATAATAAGCTCTGTATATGATTCTCTCAAAACTCTGGAAACAGGTGCCGCTTTAATAAATTGAGGCCTTGCACCTAAAACCGTCAATATTTTCATAAAAGCCACCTCGCCGTTTAAAATTTATTTCATTGTCTCTTTACTAGCTTTTCTTCGAAAGTCTTTATCAATTCGGCTAATTGCAACAATCGCCAATACGTAGAACCAAGCAAGCAAAACATAAAGAAAGCTTAACTCCTGCTCCTGTACATAATTAATAAAAATGACAGCAGCAATCATATTTACAAATAAAAACGCCATTTTAGCAAATGACACCGGCACATAATATTCTTTTTGGCTCTTTCTAAAGATAAAAACAACTGCAATCATATAGGAAATTAAATAAGCTGCAACTGCTCCCCATATTGAAAATGTCGGAATGAGCACGATATTCAAAATCGTATTAATGACAGCAACGATTCCGAATGTAACAGAAATAACAGTTGTTTTCTTAGTAAAAAATAAGCCGGATGAAATGATTAAATAGTAGAAATTTAAAAATGTGGCTGCAGAGATTAAAGCAACATATTGATATGCTTCATAATACTTTTTGTCCAAAATCCCAATGACGTAAGGCATAATGGTCGCAATTCCCATAATTCCAAAGATGCCGATCAACAACAATCCAAGGTAAATCTTAGCGAAAAGATCAGGACTATTTTCTTTATCCTTTATCGACATAGAGTACGGTCTCCAAGCCATTTGGACACCGCTTGTCAGCAGCGTAATAACGGTAGCAAGTCTCGTTGCAGCCCCATAAATACCAACTTCCTTAAGAGATTGAAACGCCTGTAAGAAAAGAACGCTCGCATTCGCAATGACCCAGAACGCCAAGGAAGCAGGAACGAGAGGTGCTGCGTACTTGATAATTTCTTTTAAAGAAGTGAAATTAATTTTAGGCACCAAATATTCCCGGCTAATTGATAAAAGCAAAAGGAAAATGATTGAACTGCTGGCGATTCTGCCTAATAAAATACCTTCCGGTGATTGGACAAAATACTTTAAGAATACATAGGACAGGATCGCTACAAGCAGCATCTTCCCAACCGTATAAAAAACGACCTTTTTCGTTTTAAAATCAAAACGCAGAACCATTAAAACAACAACGATCACCGTATCAAGAATTAACACGCCAATACTTATGTACAATAAGCGCACATATCCGGGATCTTTAAAAAGAAGCTGTGATATCCACGGACCTGCAATAATGAAAATTAGAGCAAGAATTGCGACAATGAACAGCCTAAAGAACATAACGTCTCGGACATATTCCAGACGTTTTTCTTTATCTTTTGTTTCAAAATAATAAAAGGATAATGCGGAGTCCGTCCCGAATATGATCAAAAACGTAAGCATTGCGGACAATTTATCAATAATGTCCAAAACCCCTAACTGTTCCGGGGGTAAAAAATTTGTATAAATTGGCAGCATGATAAAGGCGATTAATTTTGTACCGACATTCATAAATGCGTAAAGGAGCGAATCCGCTCCTAAACGCTTTATCTGTGCAAACACCTTATAACAGCTCCCGCTCGTCTACCATACGGACAAATTTTGCAGGAACACCTTTAACAAGAGTTTTTGGCTCGGTATCTTTTGTTACAAGCGCGCCTGCCGCAACAAACGTTTCCTCTTCGATCGTAATGCCCGGAAGAATAATGGAAGCTCCACCGACACGGGCACCTCTCTTTACGGTAGCACCTTTGATTTTATCGAATCTTTCTTCCGTTCTGCCCATATAATTATCATTTGTTGTCGTAACGCACGGAGCAATAAACACATGGTCTTCTAAAGTTGTATAAGCTGTAATATAGGAGTTTGATTGAATTTTCGTCCTGTCTCCAATTTTTACGTAATTTTCTACAGTAACGCCTCGTCCGACAATCACGTAATTGCCAATCTCAACATTCTCTCTGACACTTGCAAGATCGGCAATTAATGTGTTAGAGCCGATATTTGCCCCTCTATACACGACGCAATTTGCTCCGATTGTTACATCCTCGCCGATTATTAAAGGTGGAATTGAATCAGAGAGCTTAACCGTACTAGTTTTTGCCGGTTTTGGCGGTTTTCCGAGCACTGCACCATCTGCTACAGTCGTGTTATCACCAATAACGGTTCCTTCATGAACAGTGACACGGTTGCCGATCACGACGTTTTTTCCAATTTGAACGTCTTTTTCGATTACTGAAAAATGCCCGACCTTTACGGAAGAATCGAGTTTCACGGAAGGATCGATATAATTCATAAATAATAATCTCCCTTATAAACGAAATTATAGTTTCACGTATTTATTTGGCTTTTCTACATCTTTTAAGGCATTTCTTGTATCAAAAATCACTTTGCTTTCTTTCGCAATCATTTCATAGTCAAAAACAGAATGATCGGTTGTAACAAGAACAAGGTCTGCCTCATTTAAAAGCTCTTTTGTTAATGGTACAGTTTCTATTACCGTGTTGCATGATCTAAAAGAAGGAACATGCGGATCCACAACTTTATAGTCTGCTCCATGATGATTTAATAACTCGATTATTTTTAAAACAGGAGATTCACGAACATCATCAATATCTTTTTTGTACGCTACGCCTAAAACAACCACTTTTGCCCCGCGAAGAGCTTTGCCGTCTTCATTCAACACTTGCATCGAGCGGGTTATCACGTATTCAGGCATGGCATTATTAATCTCTCCGGCCAGCTCGATTAATCTTGTATGGTAGTTGTATTCACGCGCTTTCCATGTTAAGTAGAACGGATCAATCGGAATACAATGTCCGCCTAAACCAGGTCCCGGATAGAACGCCATGAATCCATACGGTTTTGTTTTGGCTGCTTCAATCACTTCCCAAACATCAATCCCCATTTTATCGCATAAAATGGCCATTTCATTCGCTAATGCAATATTGATATGACGGAAAGTGTTTTCGAAGATTTTTTCCATTTCAGCGACTGCAGGACTGGAGACTTCGAAAACATCGCCTTCCAATACATTTCGATAAAGTGCCGCGGCTACTTTTGTGCAATTTTCAGTAATTCCGCCAACTACTTTAGGAGTATTCTTTGTTTTAAAATGTTTGTTTCCCGGGTCGACGCGTTCCGGAGAGTAAGCGATAAAGACTGTCTCCCCTGCTTTAAGCCCCTTTGCTTCCAGAGCAGGCTTAACAATTTCTTCTGTTGTTCCGGGGTATGTTGTGGACTCAAGGACCACCAGCATACCTTCATGTGCATATTTAGCAATCTCTTTCGCAGAACTTTCCACATAGGAAGTGTCCGGCTGTTGATAAGTATCTAAAGGTGTTGGAACACAGATCGCCACAGCATCCAATTCTTGAATACGGGCATAATCTGATGTTGCTTCAAGCATGCCTTGCTTAACCATTTCTGCAAGATCTTCATCCACAACATCACCGATATAGTTAATTCCCATATTTACTTTTTCGACGCGTGCCGGCTGAATATCAAAACCGATCACCTTATACCCTGCTTTTGCTTTTTCTACAGCTAATGGCAATCCTACATAACCTAATCCGACAACACCGATTACAGCTTCTTTATTTTCTATTTTTTTAATAAGATTTTTGTAAGCACTCATATTTCCTTCTCCTTTACTGAACAACAACTTTTTTGCCTGTTTCGGCAGATTCCAGGATAGCGAGAATTAATTTTACCGGAGCCAATCCGTCTTCGCCTGTCACAATCGGCTGCCGATTTTCTTTAACGGCTGCTACCATATCTTCTATGATACACTGATGTCCGGGCTTGCCAAACGGATCTGCTTTAATTTCAGCTTTAGTTTTCTCTGCTTCCTCTTCAGTAACACCCTCAATATCCCATGTTTCAATGAAATTAGCGTTTCTGCCGCTTATTTTCACGGAAGCTGTTTCTCCAAAGATTGCAATCGATTCCTCAAGATTTTTCGGATAAATCGTAGTAGCCGCTTCAATTACGCCAAGCGCCCCGTTCTTAAATTGAACAACCGCAGCTGCAACATCTTCCGTTTCAATTTTACGCAAGCGGGTCGCTGCCATGGCTTGGACAGATTCAACGGGACCCATTAACCAGATCATTAGGTCAAGATTGTGAATGGCTTGGTTCATCAGCACCCCGCCGTCATACTCTTTTGTGCCTCTCCAGTCTGCTTGATCATAATATGCTTGATTTCGGTTCCAGCGCACTGTAGCATTTGCATGGCTTAATTTTCCAAACGCACCTTTTTCCATTTGTTCTTTCAATTTTTGAATCGCAGGGCGGAAACGATTCGGATGAACAACAGCAAGTTTAACGCCATGCTCTTTTGTCACCTTTATCATTTCTTCCGCATCTTCAAGCTTTAAAGACATTGGTTTTTCCACAATGACATGCCGTTTTTGTTCAGCCACCATTTTTGTAAGCCTTGCATGCAATCCGGAAGGAACACAAATGTTGACAACATGAATGTCCGGATTTTCCTCAAGCATTAAAGCAAGATCTGTATATTTTTTAACCCCCGGCAGATCGATTTCAAGACGTTCAGGGTTTGTATCACAAATTGCATACAGGTTTGCACCTTCTGCATTTTCTATTGCTTCTATATGTTTTTTTGCGATATGACCCATTCCTACGATAGCAAAATTAATCATGGTCATAGTGCCTCCTAGCATCTCCTAAATATTTTAGCAGCATTAACAGTGCAACAGTCACAACAAGGCCTAATATGACCCCTACTGCAATTCCTTCAGGAATATAAGTCTTGCTTTTGTATACTTCTTCAGACAAAATTTTTGGTTTTTCAAAAAAAGCGAGATCACTTCTCATTCTGTGGGCTGTTTTTTCTTCCTCAGCTAATTGTCTTTCTGTTTCGATTATAAGATCAGTCAAATCATGATACTCGGCAGGAGAAAGATTGTTGCTTTCCAGCTCTTGATAATAATCATCAAGGGCCTTTTCCTTTTTTACCACCGACTCTTCAAGCCTCTCCAAATATACTGTTGATGCATCTAGCCGTTTCTGATAATTTTCCAGAAGATCTTCATTATAATTTTTGATTACATTTTTCAATTCTGCTTCAACTTGTGATTTAGAATCACCTTTCATTGTAAACTTTACATGGCCTTTTTCAGAAACGAAAACATCAAGTTCGTTCTTAATACCTTCTTCCATTGCATTTGCCATGATATTTTTAGGATTCGTCAAATATCGGGCATCGATCGATCCTGTAAAAACGATTGCTTGTCCGGTATATTTATAGTCATTTTTAACAAAATAGACAGCACCGGCGACCAATACCGCTGTAATGAGTGGAACAATAACGAAAAACCACTTTTTCTTCCAAAAATACAATAAGTATTCGTAAAGGACATACCTTTTTTTCTCTTCCGTCAAATTCCAACACCCCGCTTATTAAACAGTAAAGAAAACGTCCCCGTAAAAATGGCGACGTTTCTTAAGTTACTATTTTCCATAAAATTCGGCAATTTTCGCCACAACATATTCTTGTTGTTCTGTCTTTAACTCAGGGAACATCGGCAAAGAAATTACTTCCTTCGCTGCTTTTTCAGCATTCGGAAGGTCGCCTTCTTTATAGCCGAGTTCTTTAAAGACCGGCTGCACATGAAGCGGCAGCGGATAATAAATCATCGTTGAAACACCTTGTTCGTTCAGATATTTCTGAAGCTCATCACGGTTTTCTGCACGAATTGTGTACTGATGGAAAACATGATAATTACCTTCTTTTTCCACCGGTGTTGCAACTAAATCACCGAGTTTCTCATTTAACAACTTAGTATAAGTTGCAGCCTTTTCACGGCGAAGCTCGCTCCATCTGTCTAAATGAGGGAATTTCACATTTAGAATGGCGGCTTGAAGCTCATCTAAACGGCTGTTATAGCCTAAAACATGGTGATAGTACTTCGGTTTACTTCCATGCACACGGATGACGCGGGATTTTTCTGCTACTTCATCGTCATTCGTTACAATCATTCCTCCGTCTCCATAAGCACCGAGGTTTTTAGTTGGGAAAAAGCTGTAAGTGGCAGCTGTTCCTAATTCACCGACAGACTTGCCGTTATGTTTTGCACCGATTGCCTGTGCCGCATCTTCGACTACAGCCAGATTGTGTTTCTTGGCAATTTCTGCTATTCTTTCCATATCAGCCATTTGTCCATATAAATGGACCGGAATAATAGCCTTTGTTCTTTCTGTAATTGCTTCCTCAATTTTTTCCGGATCAATATTATATGTCACCGGATCTATATCTACATATACCGGCGTCGCTCCTGCACGGGCAATCGCTCCACCAGTTGCAAAAAACGTGAACGGAGTCGTAATGACTTCATCTCCTGGGCCTACTCCGAGCGCTTGAAGAGCTATATGTATAGCATCGCTGCCATTTCCACAGCCGATCCCATGGGCTGCATTGCTATATTTCGCAATATCTTGCTCCAATTTTTTTACATGATCACCAAGAATAAACCTGGAAGAACTCATTACTTGATCTAAAACTTCGAGTACCTCTGATTTCAATTCCTGATATTGTTCACTAAGGTCTAGCATAGGTACTTTCATGCAAGAATACCTCCAAAAAATAAAATGAAATCTTTAATGTAAAAACCATGTATAGTTTAACACAGTTCATCATATTACAATGTAGAAATTATGACAAAAAAAGTATAAGTTTTTGCTTAAACCGACATTTTTTGGATAAATTTATGTAAAAAATCATTCCTGATGATGATTTTTGCATAAAAAAAACAGATAAGGAAACAATGACCTGTAGTAAAAATATTCTTAAAAAAACCGTTTGTATCTAAAAGCCACAAACGGTTTTTGATTTATTAAATTTTAATAGCGCTGCCTGTCAAAAGAACGTCTCCCGATAAGCTTCTTAAACAAATTTAAAATCGGCTTATATTTAACATGAACGATGCCAATTACTTCGGCAATTAATTCTGTAATAACCAAAAGGCCAAAAATAATGAATACCGTTCCCCAAAGGGTGGATTCAGAAACTAATATCGCACTGATGCTGAACAAAATCCCAAAAGCATAAATCGCTAAGACCGTATTCCTGTGAGAAAGGCCCAACGCCAATAAACGATGGTGCAAGTGCGATTTGTCAGGAGCCGAAATCGGTTTTTTATTTACAATCCGGCGAATAATCGCATACGTCGTATCAAAAACCGGAACACCTAAAATAATGATAGGCACTAAAAAGCTGAAAAGCGTAACACTTTTGTACAGACCCAATAACGATAGGATGGATATAGAATACCCTAAAAACAGTGCTCCTGTATCACCCATGAAGATTTTTGCAGGATGGAAATTATAGAAAAGAAACCCAATGATACTTCCAAGCAAGATCACTGATAAGGTAAAAATAAGCATTTTCCCCGCCAATGCCGCCATGATTGCAATCGTCGCAATTCCAATTGCTGAAATTCCGGCAGAAAGACCATCTAAACCGTCAATCAGGTTGATCGCATTTGTAATCCCTACGATCCAAAGGACGGTAATCGGATAACTCCAAAAACCTAATTCGAAATTTCCGATATATGGTATTGTCAATAAGTCGATCGTTAAGCCGCTTGCAACGATCAATGCTGCCACCAGAAGCTGGCCGGCAAATTTGACTTTGGCTGAAAGTTCGTACTTATCATCCAGCATACCGATCAATACGATAAGGATGGCACCGACACTAATAGCAGTTACTTTTTCATTATATACTCCTCCTGCAAAGTAACCGGCTATTACACCAATAAAGATGGCCAACCCGCCCATTCGGGGCATTAGCTTGCTGTGCACCTTTCTTGCATTAGGCTTATCAACAGCTCCAATTTTTATTGCTAACTTTATGACAAATGGCGTTACTATCAGGACTGTAATTAATGACACAAAAAAAGCTATAACAGCTTGTGTATACATTCATCATCACCTTATAAAGAGGTTAGCTTTATTCTTTGCCAATCATACATATCGTAACACATATCTTTAAGAACGCAATGATTTTTTTGATGGAAGGTATAATAAAATCTGTTTCCTCTCATACTAAATAAGTTAAATTCTCTAACTTTTTCCCCATCACTCCTAAGTTAAAACTTCTTTCTTTTACCTAATATATAAAGACGAGATCAATCACAAAAAGTTACAAATTTCTTCTTTATTTTTTTTAGAAAAAACTCCCACTTCAACATATAAATACCCAGTATGATATAATTCGACTAGGAGATTTTTATATTTAATACAGCAGTATTACGGGAGCGAAACGTTATGTTAACAAAAGTGAAAATGCTATTCAGCGACAGCGCGCGTGAAATAAAACGCCTGTCAAAATTGGTCGAAAAAGTAAATTCTTTAGAACCAAAGTACGAAAAAATGTCAGACGAAGAGTTGCGCAATATGACAACTCTTTTTAAAGAAGAATTAAGTAACGGAAAAACAATTGATGATATTAAGATAGAGGCTTTTGCTGCTGTAAGAGAAGCTTCAAAACGTGTGCTCGGATTACGGCACTATGATGTTCAGCTGATCGGAGGATTTGTTCTTCATGAAGGAAGCATTGCAGAAATGCAAACCGGTGAAGGAAAAACGCTGGTCGCAACACTTCCAAGTTATTTGCATGCTTTAGAAGGAAAAGGCGTCCATATTATCACTGCAAATGAATACTTGGCCAAACGGGACTATGAGATGATGGGAAAAATTCATCATTTCCTCGGATTAAATGTAGGATTAAATATTTCCCAGCTGTCACCGGAAGAGAAAAAGCAGGCCTACGCCGCAGATATTACATACGGTACAGGGAATGAGTTCGGTTTTGATTACCTGCGTGACAATATGGTTTACGATATTCGAGACAAAGTTCAGCGGGGGCATCATTATGCAATCGTTGATGAAATTGACAGCATTCTGATCGATGAAGCAAGAACTCCATTAATCATCGCCAATAAATCAAGCCTTGGCGCTGAGTTGTTCTATATTACAGCAGAGATTATGAAGTCTTTCAAAGCGGATACAGATTATGAACTATATCCGGAAACGAAACAAATCTACTTAAAAGACGAAGGCGCCTATAAAATAGAAAAAGCGTTCGGAATTGATAATCTATATGATGCCGAACACCAAGATCTTCTTCATAATGTTATGCAGTCTTTGCGCGCATTTGCAGTGATGAAAAAAGATGTAGATTATATTGTGAAAGATGGAAAAATTCTTCTCATTGACAAATTTACAGGCCGTATCATGGAAGGACGTACGTTCAGCGACGGGCTTCATCAAGCAATCGAAGCAAAAGAAGGTTTAGAGATCACAGAGGAAAATGATACACTGGCAACCATTACGATTCAAAATTATTTTAGAATGTACAAAACGCTGTCAGGAATGACCGGAAGTGCAACTCCTTCCAAACAGGAATTTTTAGACACATATAACTTACAAGTCGTATCAATTCCTCCGAACCGTCCAGTACAAAGGATCGATTATGATGATCTCGTCTTTGCGGATTATCAATCCAAAGTTAATAGAATAATAGAAGAGGTTAAAAGACTTCATGCAGAAGGCCGTCCGATATTAATTGGAACGACATCAATTGAACAATCCGAAAAATTATCAAAATACCTTTCAAAAAGCGGTATTAAACACTTTGTTTTAAATGCAAAAACAGAAGAAGATGAAGCAAAAATTATCTCTCTTGCAGGACAAAAAGGCCAGGTTATGCTGGCAACTAACATGGCCGGAAGGGGAACAGATATTTTATTAGGTGAAGGAGTCAGAGAGCTCGGCGGGCTGCATATTATCGGCACAGAAAGGCATGAAAGCTTCCGCATTGACATGCAGCTTAGAGGGCGGGCCGGAAGACAAGGAGACCCGGGATCAAGCCAATTTATTATTTCGTTGGAAGATGATCTGTTTACCAATTATGATCCGGAGGAACTTGACCGATTCAAGAAAAAGATGAAAACAGATGAAAATGGTCTTATTCTCTCTCCGGATCCTAATAAATTCGTCAGAAAAGTTCAGGAAACAGTCGAGAATGCCCACTACTCTGCGAGAACTCATTTATTAAAACTCGATAATGTCATTGACAGACAAAGTAAAGTGATTTATTCGATGCGCGACCGGCTGCTGAAAGCAGCTTCAGAGGAAACTTTTCCTGAAGTGACCGGTTATATTAAAAACTATATCACCCGGATTGTAGCGAAATATTGCAACGATAATATCCCTTCAATCGAATGGAACTTAAATGGGTTAAAGGAAGAATTAAGCTTTATTTTCATTCACTTCTCGTTAACTGTGAAAGATTTTGAAGATAAAGATCAAAGCGAAATTACAGAACTTGTTCTAATGGAATACGAACAATTAGAACAGCAAATTCTTTCCCTCCAAAAAGATGAAGAACTTGGCAATCAATTGAAACGGTTTATGCTGCAAGTCATTGATTCCCGCTGGATCGAACATCTTGATATCATGAATCAAATGAAGGACGGAATCCATTTAAGAGGCTACGGGCAAGAAGATCCTTATCGGTTGTTCGAAATGGATGCTCTTGCGGAATTTAACAATTTGCTTTTTTCTATAGAATCCGGAATTAGCCTGCGCTTTATCGAATATATCAAAAATCAATATGAGTTTGAGCCGAAACAATAACAGGGGGAGAAATTAAATGGCTTTTTTTAAAAGAAAAAGAAAAGAAGAGATTTTTGAGAATGAAAAAATTGACAGCAATCTCCATCAAGAGGATGAAACCGAAGACGGACTCGTTAAAACGACATTATCATTTCACCCCGACTGGGAACTAACAAATCAGGAAAAGTATGTATACCGATATAAACATGAACAATTGCCGCTTCTAAAGCCAAATCAAATTTCGATTACAGGTATCCGCTTGATTGAATATAATGATGGCTTTGTCGTGGTCGCTTTTTTAAGAAATACATTGCCGAAAGCTGTACGGTTTGAAGCTGTTAATCTTTTACTTTTAGATGAAAACGGCCAGGCTATTGCGAAAAAACAGTTTGAGCTTGACGGACTGGGCGAACTTCCTTCTATGGCTTGCAGACCTTGGCGGTTTTTGTTCTCGAATGAAGATAAGCTGACAGACACCATTCCTGCTGAAGGCTGGCAAATTGCCTTTGAATTAACACAGCCAAAACCGGAGCATCAGCTTGACCTTGCAGAAAGCTGGGAACAACAGCTTTCTCCTCTTCAGAAGGAGCAACTGGAAAAATTGGTCACATCCCTTCCGGAACTCAAACAAGGGGAAATTAATTTTATGGGGCTTGAAGCCAAATTGACGAACGAACAAAACCTTGCTGTTACCGTTCTTATTCGCAACGGCACCGATAAAAATATACAGCTTGAACAAATTCCCCTCATTGTTGAAGATGCAGCAGGAGATGTTGTTTCCAAGGGCGGATTTACTTTGAATGATTTTGAAGTAAAAGCACATACAAGCAAGCCATGGACCTTCATCTTCCCAAAAGAATTGATTCTGAAAGACAATCCGGATCTATCAAGATGGAAAGTATATCCGCCGGCCAACTAATAGAAAAGCGTTCCTGCACTATGCAAGAACGCTTTTCTTTTTATTAGATATGGATGACGGCGTGTTTCTCCACCATTAATACATTAAAAAACCTCTTGCTATAATGATTTATAACAAGAGGTCTCTTAAAATTTATTTCTATTTTATTCTGAAACAGGAATATACTCAATATGAGCAGGCATATTAGTAATATATAAATTTGAACCAAGGTTATATTGTCCGCCAAATAGATTATCAAATTGATAAACTCGATATTTTTCTCCGGGATTTAAAACTCTCACTAAGATAAGCTCGTTGTCATCACCACGCTGCCAAAGATTTATTTTCTTTTTAACATACACTGTTCCAATTTGTCCGCTTTTCACAGGAGTTGCTGCAAATGCGCTTTTAACTTGCTCATTATTAAGATATCTTTTAGCACCTATGTATCTAGTTTTATAGTAACTCTTATCCAAGCTGGAAATAGTGACTCCTTTATTGGAAGCATGGATAAATTCATTATCTCCTATGTATAATCCCACATGTGACGGACCCGGCTTATATGTAGTAAAAAATACTATATCTCCCGGAACTAAACCGTTTCGATCAACACTTTCTCCCCGTTTATATTGATCGGCGCTTGTTCTTGGCAGCTGTACATCGTATTCTTTAAAAACATATACGAGGAACCCCGAACAATCAAATCCTTTAGGTGTCGTTCCGCCCCATTTATAAGGAACTCCAATAAATTTTTTTGCATAATCGACAATGTTTTCTTTCTCTGCGGCATTTGCGGTAGTTTTAACCATAAACAGAAACGGTATCGAAAGCATGATGGCTGATATGATCCGTACGATTTTTTTCATGGTTATGTATCCTCCTGCGAAAGCTTATGTATATTTTTGTCAAAATAATATGTAATTTGTAAGTCTAGTAAAATTTTATAACAAACTTAGACAAATAACTATTTCAGTAATCTTACATTTGTCGAATAATATTACATTTTGATTACAATTGTAAATTTCCGTAATAGAAAAAAGGACTGATCCAAGAGGCAAGAAATTTCTTACCATTTGGATCAATCCTTTTATTTTTTCAAAAATTTTAATTAGATTCAGAAAAAAGTCCGCTTTATTAGCTAAACTCAGGCCAATTGACTTGAAATTCGTCGCCTTCAATTTTTTCTAATGTTCTATATTTAAACGGAACTAGGTCTTCTTCGTTTTTATTCATAAATTCCTTAGCTATTTCAAAGGGAATTAAATCGAACTGGCTATCATTTTCTGAAATAAAATAAGCGCCGATGATTTGCCCTTTTTTCTTCATATCAAGATGCAAGAAAGCCGGAAAGTAAGTTGCATCCTTTGCTTCTAAAACTGCTTTAGCTGTAACGGTACCGTCTTCTTCTTGCTCAACAGCATCATTACTGATCTTTTCAAGAACTTTTACAGCCCAGCCTTGCTTTTTGTAGCCCCCGATAATTTTAGGAGGGTTTTTCTTTAATTGTTCTATTATATCTCTTAAATTATTAGATTGCACCATCGGTAACCAATACTCCCTCCAATGTTCTGAAAAGTTTTTACACATATTGCAGAACGACGAGATTAGACAAAATAAACATACTTTATCATAATAAACATAAATGTCCCATATGTAAACTATTCCACCGAATAGAGTAGCATAAATTCATGATTTGCGCGAAAAATTGTCATAATAATTGACAATTATATCGTAGTATAAATAAAGACAGCCAACAATGTAAAATAAATGGAAATGCGTTGTCCGCACGAGAAAAAGACAGGGATGCTTCATTTCGAAACATCCCTGGAAATATCAATAAACTGCTTGTATGTGGTCAATGTAGATTTGACCTTTGTTTTTGTTTGAGTCGTCGACTTCCATATAGCGAATAGGCACTTCTAATTTATATGGAGCCTTTAATCCTGCAGGAATTGGTGCTTCTACATACTTCCATCCTGTCCAATCCAAATTTTTTGTGAAATCTAATTGAACTTCTTTATTATCAGCATCCTTTAACTGAGCCCGAAGCCAATGGCCCTTGGCATCTCCATATACCCACATGCCGATTTTCTTAGGAGTTCCTATTATTTCAATAGGTGTTTGTTTATGTGCATATACTCCGGAAGTACCTGTTTGGCCAATAAAGTCATAAACGACCTTTAATGATTGTTTTCCATGCTTCACAAAGTTTTTCTCAGGCATAACCTGCACATTGGAGTAACGGGCTCCGGTTGCCTTCCAACTGCTTAAATCCCCTTCGAAATCTTCAATAACGAAACTTCCCGGATTTCCGACGATTACGTTTAATTGGGCTTTAACAGATCCATATGAAACGGTAATCGTACCGGAACCATCTTTTGTTCCCGCTTTAAAAATACCTTTCTCTACGGTTCCCAATTGATTTGATACTTGGTATGAAAACACGGCCGGATCTGTCACTATTTTTTGCCCTTTATAGTAGCCTTCAGCCGGTATGCTTAATGACCCGCCTTTTTCCACGATAATCGTACTTTGTCTTAATTTGATCGAATCGATCGTATTGATCAAGTTAACAGCGACATTTGCTTTGATTGACCCAACAGATGCTGTAATAATTCCTTTTCCAGCCTTATTGGCAGCTGTGAATGAACCGTCTGCGTTAAATTTCCCAATGTTTGATGTCCATGTTATAGGATCTTTAATACTAACAACATTGTTCGCTTTATCCATTCCTTTGACAGAAATGTTTAAATTCTTATATGTTGCACCTGCAAATAAAGTGATTTCTTTTGGATTCAATATTAATGTGTGCAGCGGACCTGCTTTCCAGTGTCCAACGACCAGAAGTGCATTGGAGACGGGTCTTTCCTTTCCGTCTGAAGGTTTATTGACGACACTCGTTTCCGAATCGCCGGGCTTCCTTACGACCATCGTTGATGAACCTCCGCCATCAAAAGTCATCGCTTCCACCGCACCAAAATCTTTCATGACTTTCGCCAATTCAGAGAGGGTCACACCGACACTATGACTTTGCCGGCCATCAACAACGACAACAAATACCGATCCATCCTGCTTAATTCCAATGGCAGTCCGAGGATGGGCACCGGCTATATTAAAATTTTGAGCCTGTCCGTTTTTAACAAGATGATATCTCCCGCCGATGGCTTGCTCGACTTGATTCCACTCAGGTTTATTATAGGTAAGGGTAATATCGATCCGGTCTCCCGGCTTTAATGTTTTCAAATAGTCGCTTCCGGCAGCATGTCCGGATAATATCCATTCACCTTTTTTCAAGGTGTTGCTGCCCTTGCCTGCAATAACCTCTTTCACAACTGCAGTAACCGTATTATTGCCGTTAAGCTTTCCGGTAATATTAGAAAGAACGACCTCTGTTCCTAAGTCATTTGTCATTGTATTGCCCGCAAAATATGGAGTATACAATACAATATGGCCTGCAAAACGGCGCTTGTTAACAGAGTTAATCAGCTGCTTTCTTTCACCGTTTACAGTCATTTCCAACGCAATGTCGGGATTGCCGATCATCGCTTTCCCTGTTGGGCTGACCCCAAAAATAGTTCTCTCATTAATAGGAGTTGTATTCGTTGTTAAAATTTCCCCATTACGTACCGTTAAATCAGTAGGTGCTCCGTTTTTATCAAAGTAATCGCCATTCACTCCCGCAATGACATAATGTCCATCAGCCTGATTTCGATTAGCCATGCTTTTGACGGTCTCAAAGCCGATTATTTGGTCTTTCGCAAGCGATGTTTCGAAAGTGATTTGCGATGATTTCTGATCTACATCAAGTTTGTAAATTTCTTGCTTTCCCCGATTGCTGTCAACGGATAATTGAGATTGTACAACTCCGGGAGCGATTACTTTCGATTCCTCTTTCTTCACCGAACCAATCGATAATTTTGTTTTGTACAGTTCCGGATTTACCTGCTTTAGTTTATGGATCGATGGAGTTTTATATTGAACATATCCTTTAACGTTCGTTACAAAATAAGGTCCCCCAACTCCATACTGCCCACCGTACTTGGAATCATATTGATAAACCCGGTATTGTTCGCCCGGTTTAAGGACCCGAACAAAAACAAGTTTATGATTTTGATCTCTTTTCCAAAGATTGATAGGTTTTAAGATGTCTAATTTCCCAATTTGTCCTTTCACAAGCTGCATTCCTTCCCAGTACACGACAGGAGCAGAAGCCGCTTTTGCCTTTTTAAAATGATCCCCTGAAAAAGGGCTGATTAAAACAGATAAGACGAACAATAAACTAATAAAGATTTTTCTCTTCATTATTCCTCTCCTTCGTTTTACTACTTTCTCAAACACTATAAAACTATTATACGACAAATTATTTAAGTTTTTTCCTCTATTTCTACAAAATTGGAATAATAGTTCCATTTTACCACATAAAGAAGCCTTGCGATTTTTCGCAAGGCTTCATCGGGGGGGTATCCCGGTTTGATAGGAAGATCCGCTTACCAACCAAATTGTGGAATCTTCAGTGAATTAGACGATGAAAAATCAAAAAAGTTTCGAAATTTATTGTAAGTTTTCAAAAAATGCATAGGTTAAAGGCGCTTTCTTGTTTAACTCGCTTTTTGTCGAATCATTTAAGTAGTACATGGCAAAAGCTTCGGCAAAATATTCTTCTGGATAGTTTATAAAATATTGTTTTTCTCCAAAAAGGCTTACCGATTCGCTTTTCCATATTTTTTTGAAGCTTTCCGTTGCTGATATTCTCATATAAACGATGGAGTCTAAAGAATGAGCTGTTTCATGCAATTCAAGATTCACCGAACCATGGCCTTTTCCACGATCACTGTACCCGATGCGAATGGCAACTGTTTCTGCTCCTCCGATTCCGGGAACTTCCTCCCATGTTTTATTTGTTTTCTCCCATCCACGCGGTATTTGCCCCTTCAGATATGAAAATTCCGGCAAACTAGTAATCGGACCATCGATCAATTTGATTTTTATCCCGTTTGTTTTCATTTTTTCCAACATGCTGACAGGCAGTTTTGAAAGCCTTGATTTAATCAATTTCACATCCGGGTCATTTTGATGGATGTTTGGAACGACCACAATTTGTTCCAATAAACCGTCTTTTTCCGGAAATGGCTTAAACTGCTGCTGCAATTTTTGTTTAGAAGGTGTTTCATATAAAACATGGTCTTTTATGTTTGTAATATAATAAGAGCCGCCAACACGATATTGTTTTTTTGCTGCATCATAACCGTAAACACGGTATTTTTCACCGGGATTTAAGACTTTAACAAAAATGAATGTTTCTCCTTTGCGTTTCCAAAGATTGATCGGCTTTATGACGGTTACCCTTCCAATTTGGCCTTGGACCAGTTCTGCTCCATCCCATAAAATTTTTGCTGAAACAGTGCGGGTGAATAGAGGCAGAGCGATTAAGACCACAATAAGCATTAAGGTATATTTCTTCATTGTCAAAGTGCTTCTGCCTGCCTCCTTTAAAGATTAATAGGGTTTAAAGTAGTTTTGAGTATAGTAAGGAACTTTTGTCCCGGTTTGAAACTGGACGCCCATACCAACATGTGTGTAATTAGAATTCAAAATATTTTTCCTGTGGCCTAATGAATTCATTAATGCTTCGTGAGCAAAAATACTGCTTGGATAACCCATGGCAATGTTTTCGCCAGCCGCCCAATATCGAATTCCTTCTGCTTCCATCCGCTCAAATGGGTCCTGCCCTTTTAAGTTCACGTGGTCAAAAAAGTTATTGGCTGCCATATCCAAACTATGTTTTCTTGCCGATCTTCTTGCTCGTTCATCCCAGCTTAAAGGAGCCAATCCATGTTTTACACGCTCAGCATTTGTCAGATCAAACATTTGCAGTTCGAATGCTTGCTGCAAGGAAGCAGACGGGTTGCCGTAATGGCCCTGTTTTTTATTCTCAAGGTTTGATGTTATGACTTGTACAGCCGCTACATTTCCTTTCATGTGAACATCATAAAAAACAGTGATATACAAACCGTTTTTGCGGAAAGTTTGCTGTTCTTGTGTATTGTCGACCAAATAGTTTATATTTCCTTTTAAAATGCCTGTTATCGGACTGCCCAAAGCTGCTCTAACTTCTTGTTTGGAGGAACCAATATGAATTCCGTTTGTTTGATAGTTTAAATAATTTGAATATACAAATTCCACGCGGTTATTTACATAGCCAATGATATAAAATTGATCATATTGATTGTGATACGTATACCAGTTGATCCCGTACTCACCTAAGGAAATTCTTTTTTCTTTTCCCAGTTTATTTTCAACAGAAGCCTTCGTTTCTCCTATTTGAACGCTTTGTTTTGACTTTTCAATCGCTTGTTTCTTGCAAGCTGATTGAGCAAGCTTCGTTTTTGACGGAGTTTCATATTTGATTCTGCTGTCCCTGTCTACATAATACCCATTGCCGACGCTAAGTTTCCCCGGTTTAAACGCATAAATTCTGTAATTTTCTCCTGCTTTCAGCGTTCGGGAAATCTTTCGGCTCTCCCCTTCCAGTTTATAAAGCGGGGTATTCTTTAAAACTTGCAATCTGCCAATCTGGCCTACTTTTAATTCTGCGCCGTCCCACCAAATGATTGTCGTTGATCCAATGCCTTTGCAAACATTTGAAGCATATCCTGAAGAATTTGGAAATAGAAGCCATAAAAAAGATGTTAATAAAAAAGCGACAAGCAAGACAGCCTGAAAACCTGACTTTCTTATCATACCGTGCTCCTCCATTCATTCCGAACTCCTTTTCTCTATTTTATAAAAATATCAACTGGTAGTATAGTAAAAAATAGGGGTCTGGCCTCTACTTTAGCAGGGCCGGGCCCCATGTTATAATGGGTGGGTTGGAACTAACTTTTTGAACAGGTGGAGTTTGCATGATTTTTAATTCATATGAATTTATTTTTGCTTTTTTGCCGATTACTTGGCTCGTTTACTTTTTATTAAATAAACTAGAGCTTTTTAAGTTCTCAACAATTTGGCTTGTTGTAAGTTCTCTTTTTTTCTACAGCTGGTGGAATGTTGCTTATCTGCCGCTTATATTGATCTTAATGATTTTTAATTTTTACTTGGGCTCCATTTTAAGAAAATCGAATTCCGGCCGCGCCCGGTATTTGTTATTTTTCGGAGTGGCTGTTAACCTTGCTGTACTTTGTTATTTTAAATATTATGACTTTTTCATTTCGAATATGAATCTTGTATTTCATACAAACTTTCCATTATTGCACCTGACTCTGCCTTTGGCGATAAGCTTTTTTACCTTTCAAAAAATAGCTTATTTAGTGGACGCTTACCGAAAAGAAACGGAAGAATACGATTTTTGGAAGTATGCCCTGTTTGTCGCTTTCTTCCCGCAGTTAATTGCCGGGCCAATAGTTCATCATAAAGAGGTCATACCTCAATTCGCAAAAGCTTTTAAGATATTAAATTTTGAAAATATCTCAAAAGGGATCTTTATTTTTACAATTGGTTTATTCAAAAAAGTAGTCATTGCCGATACCTTTGCTGCTTGGGCAACGGCCGGCTTTGACACAGCCGGAGAGCTTACTTTCTTTGAGGCCTGGATTGCGTCTCTTTCTTATACGTTTCAATTATATTTTGATTTTAGCGGTTATACGGATATGGCAATCGGCGCCGCACTGTTATTTAACATACGGCTTCCTATTAACTTTAACTCTCCATACAAAGCCGTTAACATTCTCGATTTTTGGAAAAGGTGGCATATGACCCTTACCAGATTTCTTACTAAATACTTGTATATCCCGCTTGGTGGAAATCGAAAAGGGACGGTCCGTACGTACGTGAATGTTCTGATCGTGTTCTTTTTAAGCGGTTTATGGCACGGTGCCGGCTGGACATTTATCTTTTGGGGAACATTGCATGGAATCGCTTCATTGGCAAATCGATTCTGGCAGCAATTAGGATTAAGAATGAATAAGTATCTTTCCTGGTTTTTAACTTTTCAATTTGTGAATGTGGCGTGGGTATTTTTCAGGGCAAAAACATGGGAGGATGCCATAAAAGTTTTGAAAGGAATGGCCGGTCTGAATGGTTTTACTTTGCCGGAAAAATATGCTGAGAGGCTCGGTTTTATCCATATTACTCCCGTTAAAGAATTGGTTCTGTCTACTATTACAGGGACCTCTATTATTTATATGGTTGTCTATATCATCATTGCTTTTGTTATCGTTCTTGCCTGCCGGAATTCTGTAAAACTAATGGATGATTTAAAACCTAATTGGCAAATGGCATTCTTTGCAAGTGCACTTTTCATATTATCGATTTTTAATATGACAAAGGTTAGTGAGTTTTTATACTTTAATTTTTAGGTGGTACTATGAACTCTTATCGCAAGTGGCCAATAAAATTTTTTGTCTCCTTCTGCCTTTTACTGCTACTATTCGGTTTTCCTATTATTGCTTTTAACTATGTTGTTGACCCATTGTGGATTTTTCAACATGAAAATAAGTGGAATGATGTCCAGCAAGGATTCAATGAGCGGCAGCAAAAAGTGAATAAATTTACGTTTTCAGACAAAAAATACGATGCTCTGCTCCTGGGCAGCAGCCGTTCGACTTATATTAACCAACATGATTTTGAAGGCCTAGATGTTTTTAATTTTGCCGTTAGTTCGATGTATGTCGAAGAATATAAAGGTTATATTGATTATGCTAAAAAAGTGAACGGGAAATCTTTTGATTATATTTTTCTAGGTTTAGACTTTTTTGCCGCAAATAAAAACAGAAAGTTAAGCAGCGAGAAGCCCGAATTCTATATTGATCAAACAAATAGTTATATGTATAGGGCCAGGTCTGCTGCTTCATTTGATACGTTAAAAAAAGCCTGGCCGATTTTTCTTTCATCGAAGGAAAATAAACCGGTATTTATCGACCATCGATATTATGACCGGCAAAATGTTGCATTTCCCTTTCCCGTAACTGATGACCTTAGGCAAAAAAGGATTGAAACAAATATCTATGAGTTTTTCAAAAACGATGAACGATTTGAATATGATCCAAATATTAAAAAAATGCTGGAAGAGATCGTACGGACCAACCCCGGCACAAAATTTATCGTGTTTACGACACCTGTGACGATGCCGCGATTTGTGGTCGAATTGCAAAATGAGGAATATTGGAAAGGATATGAACAGTGGCTTTCTGATTTAACCGATGTTTTTGGCACTATCCATCATTTTATGGATATTAACGAAGTCACTGTAAATTATAAAAATTTTACGGATTCACATCATTTTGTACCGGAGATCGGATCGAAAATTGTGGATCACATATGGAACAAGAGAAAGTATGCTGAATCGCAAGACCCGTTCGCATTTGGCAAGTTAGTAACAGCGGATAACAAAGATGAAATATTTGCTCGCATTAAAAATGACATAACCGTTTACTCCGATGCTGCTTATAATTATTTAGAACCTGTATCAGGTGAAAAACCTTTTTATGCAAAAGAAGGATCAAGAGCTGCATCGTTTGCTTCATCGGATTGGAAAGAACAAGTTGCTCCACTTCGTTTGCTCGGGGCAAAGGGAGATTTTGAGGTTGCTTCAAATGGTGATCATGTTGTGAAAATATCTCCTGCCAGTACAAATCCGGGCAGCATCATTCAATTTGGATACCATTTATCAGAATTGACCGGACACAATATTGGAAAAGATAAAGTAACCTTTATTGTGTCACTGAAAGGAAACGCTGCAAGAAATGGAGATGTACAGTTATTTATACAGGATCGGGTTAATGGCAAGTGGGAAAGAGCCTCCTTTAATACGATTTTAGACAAAAAGCAAGCCCGTTCTTTTAAAATTTCTAAGAAAATCCGTGATGGAGCAGACTCCGTCTTAATCGGAATCCGCTGGCAAAACCAAAAATCATCAGACCAATGGATCGAAATCGAAAATGTGAAAATTTTTTGAAGGGGCTGACTCATAAGCAACTGACTCCCTCCAACAATAACAATATATTGGAGGGGGCTGACCCTTTGCTTTAGAGTCAGACCTCTTCTTTTTACCCTTTCTTTTATGCTAAAATATGGTTAGTTTAGAAAATAATATAACAAGGGGTCGGAATATGTTTAAGAAGGCAACGAGAAAAAAATTTTTCAGGTCAGCTGGGCCAGTTATTTTAAGCTCTTTCTTACTAGTTTCTCCTTTACCGGTGTTGGCAGAAGAAACTGCTGCAACAGAGGATGATTCAATTGAGTTGGATGATAGTCAAATACCTGCAGATCAGCCGGTTAAGCCTGCCAAAAAGCTCAATGTAGATACAAATGCAACGTTTACAAAAATAGGTCCGCAGGTTTTTAATGGAACCGCTCTGGCAGCTGCATTTGGAAAATCGCCTGATAACCAGCCTTATATGTACGTATTGCAGCACGGCACACCATCAGCATTAAGTATTATTAATCTTACTTCCGGTAAGACGGAAAAAATTTTTACTCTGGAAAACTCAACAAGTGCATGGGGTATTGATGTCGATGAAAATCAAAGAGTCTGGATCGGCGGAACTTCTTCCGGACATCTTTATGAGTATGATCCACAATCCCAAACACTGAAAGATTATGGAAACCTATTAGAGCATAGCCGCGATACAGCCATTTTAGATCTTGATGCAGCCGGCGGAAAAATTTACGGCTCCACCGCTTATGAAGGAACTGTTTTTTCATACATACCTGAAACCGGTGAACGTAATGATTTTGGACAAATAAGCAGAGGGAAGCAATTTGCGAAAAGCGTCATCTATGATGAAGAATTAAAAAGTATTTTCATTGGGATCGGCTCTAAGGCTGAAATTATCCGATATAACATCCCGACAAAAATCCGGTATCGATTTTTGCCATGGGAATACCGAAATGAAAAACATATTTCCGATATTCAAATTGTTGATCAATATCTTTTTGCCCGTCTCGAACCAAGCAAAAAGACATTAGTTTTTGACAAAAAATCATTGAAACTTTTAGACGAAATCGAAACTACTTCTCAAACGATTTCTGCAAAATCTCCGGATGGAGGCCGAGTTTTTTACACAAATAATGGAGAACTTTACGCTTACGAATACAAATCTAAAGAAATTGTAAAAATCAATGCTCCATTAAAAAGTATGGATGTGATCAACCTTGATTTTGTGGAATTAAACAAAAAGGAATATCCCGGCTATACACTTGTTGGATTGCTAAGCAACAATGGCGACTATTTCCTCTATAACTTGAAAACCGGAAAATTTTCTTTAGAAAAAATCAATCTTGCCCAGCTTCCTGTCACTCTATATACAATGACAGAAAACCCTGAAAAGGATAAGATTATCATAAATGGATATATGTCAGGAGGATTGGCGGTTTACGACATTGAGACCGGCAAAACTACTGAGGTTAAAGGGATAAGTCAAATTGAATCAATGGTATTCTTTAATAACAAACTATTCCTTGGTACTTATCCAAAAGCAAAACTACTGGAAATAGATTTGTCGCGTACATGGAATAGCAGCAGCTTTAAGGAATTACAACGATACAGTGAGCTTGGCCAAGAACGAACTACTGCATTATGGGGAGTATCCGAAAACAACAAATTGTTTGCAGGGACATATCCGGAAGCAAGCACCGGCGGCGGGCTGCTTTCAGTCTATGATCTTAAAACGAAAAAAGCGATTAACTACGAAAATTATATTCCCGACCAGAGTATCATTTCGTTAACTGATTCAAACGGTTTTGTATACGGTGGAACGACTGTTTTTGCCAATCATAAAAAATCCGCAGAAAATGCGACTTTTTTCCGGTTCCCAATCAATAACCCTGAACAAAAAGAAAAAATTAAACTGCCTTTCAAAGCTACTATGGTTAACGCCTTAATTACTCGGAAAAGCGACAAAGCCATTTGGGGAATGGCCGATGGAAAGCTGTTTAAATATGAGATTGAAAGTGGAAATTTTGATTTTATCGAAATTGTACCCGCGATCTCCGGACGTTTTAAAAACGCGAAACTTCTTTTTGGAAATGACGGAAATATTTACGGAACTGTAGAAGGAATTCTTTTTAAAGCCAATCCGGACACACTGGATGTTACAATCCTGAAAAAAGAAGGCGCTCATGACCTGGCAATCGATAAATACGGAAACCTTTACTTCCGCCACGAAGCAGACATGTGGAAATACCATTACAAAGAAGAAGAGGATGTCTCAAAATCTTAGCTTTTGAGACATCCTCTTCGTTTTGTTTACTGGAATTGAATGGTTAAGTTGTATGGCTTTAAGGTTGTGTTTCCGAATGTATCCCGGACTTTGATGTGGTAAGTGCCTTTCTTCAAATGAACGTACAGGACTTCACCGTCGCCTTCAGGGTAGAAGTCTGATGTTGCAATATGTTTGCCGTTTTTATAGAGAGAAACGATTCCGTCCACTTCAACGCCTGCAGCCAATTCAATCTTACCCTTCATATCCTTGTCAAGTTTCAGTACATACCAGTCTTCATCGCCATATGGAACACCTGCATTAAGATAACCGGAAGCCTTCCATTGCTTGCTGTTAACTTTTTTGAGTTTTAGCGGCTTAGATGGAATATTATTCTTCACGACTGAACCCTTATCTTCGTCATTTTGATTTACCGGCCCCACGGTAAACTTATAAGGCAGTAAACTTAACGGAATTAATCCATCTACATAACCATTAACAATCAAAATGTAATTCTTATTCTTCTCTGCTTTAAATGACCCGAAGGTCGTTCCGTTTGAAATGCCTCTGTCAATGTATTGGATTCGATCATATTCTTTTTCATCCAATTTGCGGTTCTTATTAACATCTTCAAAAACAACGGCTATACCGATGAAAGGACTGATCAACTCTTTTGGATATTTGGATTTCCATTTTTGATCAACTGCTTTTTGCTCGATCGTCACCCCGTAAACGTGGCTGCTCTTTGATTCAAAATAGAAAACATCCTGGTCGTTCGGCATGGAAAAATTTCCTTCAAACGCTGATCCGGGCAGATTTTTAATGTTTTCCAGACTGTCGTTATCCTCATACTTATCTTGAGGGTTTTTCAAAATTAGTTTTGAATTAAATTTGTATGGATCAAACGAAATATTTCCATTTAATTGTTCAACGTTTACTTTAATGTAATACGTTTCATTTTTCTTTAAACCAGTTATTAATTTTTCGGTTAATTTGACGTCAATCCAGCCCCAGTTTACGTTTGAACCAATTGGGTTTAAAAATTTAACGGTTTTGCCGTTCCGGTCTTTTTCTTCTTGAATTTTATAAATTTCCATCATTGGAATAGTTGCTTCATTTTTTGATAAAACAAACTCATAAATTCCCGTTTCTTGCGGAGTGACAGCAAACCAGTCTTCATCTTCAAACATTTGAAGGTAGCCGCTTGCTTCATTACCTATTTCGTAGGGCTTAGAGCCATTTTTAATCATTTCAACATAATCAATCTCTTCCTCAGTCTTACTAGATTCCACAATAGCCTCTCTCTGTTTATCCAGCTGTTTTTCAGCATCCGATTTTTCCTTGTTCATGATCGGGAACATATCTTCATCCGGCGGAAGTAATTTTCCTTCCACTTTTAATTCATATGGAACCAAGGATGATTCAGACACTTGCTCTTCTTCAAGCATATCGAAATTCATAAAAAAGTCATACATTCCAAAGTAGTTTTCCGCTTTGTTTGAGATTTTGACAATATACTCCATTTCCGGCACTGCCATAAAAGTTAAGGTTTCCCCTTCACTCTTGCCTGCTTTATTTGAGTAAAATGCCGGTTCCATCGGATGCTTGCCATAAAGCATTTCTTCTAAAATCGCTTTTTTCTTTTCTTCCGTCAACTCCGGATCATTAGGCGGGTAAAATTGATCAGCCATATAGACGCTAATGCTTGTATCTACACCCGGCAGAGCCGATAAGTCTACTTTCATTACTTGGTTTTCTTTTACGGAAAACTTGTAAAAATCATCGTCGACATCTTTTCCCACTAAAGTAAATCCCTCATTTGACTTATAAGGAAGTTCAATCTTTAACGGATCTGCAACATTTGTTTCATCTTTCGGTTGTTCCGATACTTTTTTTACAGAAAGTTTGTATTTTGAAAGAGCTCTTCCGGAATCGTCAAAGCTTCCATTCGCATCCTTGACTCCGAAAGCGATGGTACCTGTGAATGGAGCTTCAAAAAGTTTCCCTTCCGTTTTTCCTTCTCTTACCTTGTTAATATCCAGTAAAGTTTTTCCATCCGGAGAGTATAGATGCACCATTAGTTTATAGTCATATTGAGGCGATCCTTCTAAAATAAACTGAACTAACTCACCTTTCCGGACTTCTGCTTTATACCATTTTTCCTCAAAAGGCTTCGTAATTGAACCTTTTAGATCGATTTTCTCTGTTAACGAAACAGTTTCTGCTTTATCTAAAATTTCTTTTTCTGTCCATGTTCCTTTTGTCATGGCAGGAAGTTTTTTAATGTCGAATTGAAGAGCGGCGACAGGGTTTACCATTCCGTTTCCGAATTTAATATCAAAACCCTTATCTCCAAGATCTTCTGCAGTATGTTCTAAAATATATTCTACCTGCACCGATGTCAGCTTAGGATATTTTGACAGCAAGAGAGAAGCAGCACCGGCAACCATCGGAGAAGCCATAGAGGTTCCGCTCATTTTTCGATAGCTTGATTTTCTTTCATATTCATAGATTGTGCTGTAAACTTCATCACCGGGTGCAACGATATCAACAGAAGTTCCGTAAGTCGAAAAATCTGAGAGCTGCTTTTCTTTATTGATGGATCCTACACTAATCACGCCTTCATACGCAGCAGGATAATTTAAAGTGTGATCACCTGTGTTGCCGGCAGCCGCAATAACGACAACATTTTTTTCAGCGGCTTTTTTTAATGCTTCTTCAATTAAAGGAGAACGCATTGGCCCTCCAAGGCTCATATTTATGACTTTTGCCCCTTTTTCAACTGCATAGAGTATCCCTTGGGCGATGGCGTAGTCGGTTGCACCCCACGCACGGTCAAACACATCAATTGGGAGTATTTTTGCATGAGGATTTACACCATATCCGCCTATCCCGTTGTTTTTATTGGCTGCAATAATCCCGGCCACATGTGTACCGTGAAAATCCGGTGTACCTTGATTCATTGGATTGACTGCATTGTATCCCGGTAAGAGCCGTCCTTTTAAGTCTGGATGATTACCGTCAATTCCCTGGTCGATCACTGCAACTGTAACGGGATTTTTCCCTGCCAGCTGTTGGGCTTTTTCTAAATGGAGCAAGTCTATTTGGTACTGTTCGCTTATTTTGGGATCTTTTATCGAAAGCGGTTTATAATAAGCACTCGGATTTACTGATAAAACCTGGCTAAAATCTTTATATTTTTTAATGATTTTATGTAGGTTCTTTTTATCCTTTACTTTCACCACTGCATAGTTTAAATCTGAAAATTGTTTAACTAACGTACCGCCGGCGATTTGGTGCTCCGTTTGCGTAAGCGGTTTCTTGAATTTGATAATTAACGTATCATCACTTAACGCAGATTTCTCGGTTTGCTCCAATTTTTTTTGCAATAGCGGCTGATTGACTTGAATTGCTGCCACCCCCGGCTGCTTGCTGATCTTTGATTCAGCAGATACCGCTAATGGCGCTAAGACACTGCTTGCAGCCAACCCCAGCCCAGCTGCCACTAACGCTGCCTGCTTGACCCATTTTTTCATTTAGCTCCCCCTCTTTTTGAATTTTCTTACTACTATATTTATAGAAACATATAAAAGAGTTAATAGCAAGTTTTTCCATTCGACAAAAAAAGAGGGGGCCAGACCCCTACTTTAGGTCTGGCCCCGCCTTTTTACCTGGAAAGAAACCCTTTAAGGACCGGTTTCCATATTTCTTCTTTTTTCAATCTTTTTAGTTCTTTTTTGGTTATTTCGTCTGCTTTTAATGGAGTGATAAAGGATGGACCTTCACCTTTTTGAATCGCTTTTGGATTCGTGACCACTAATTCTCCTTTTTTCAATCCTTCTTTTATTTCCGTTTTGCCGTTTGCTTTCATCCCTGCGGAAACTTTACGTTTCTCAATTTTTCCGCTTTCATTCATAATCCATAAAAACGATTCGTCTTTTTCTTTCACTAAAACATGCGAAGGAACAGTAACAGCTCCATTCACTTCTTTCGTTACAACCGTTAAATCAACATGTGAACCGATCAGCGTTTTTTCGGCATCTTCTGTATCAAACTGAACTGTAAAAGGATAACGGCTCGCTTTTTCCACCGCCGGTTCACCTTCAGGAATTTCCCGGACTTCATGAAGGATTCCCTCGACTCTTTTCTTGAAAGACTCGGAAGACACGTAAACCTTCATCCCGGAAGACACCTTTTTTATTTCCTTTTCACTGAAAGTCCCTTTCACAGAAGGTTCAGACGAAACTACCGTCACTACAGGGTTTTTCAAATCTTCCCTCACTCTTTTGACAATTCCATCCACATCACTGAGCACGGTCATTTTCCCTGACTGTTCATTTAAAGAATTCAGCTGCTCCTCATATTTATTTACTTCTTGCTCCAGTAAATTCTTTTCCAGCTCTTTTTCATATATATCTCTTTCAATACCGGCTAGAATTGATTTTTCAAAGGATTTATCTTCTTCATCAAATGTTAAAGAATCCCGATAATTCTCCAGTTGACCGATATGATCTTCTAAACTTTGAATCTGGTTTTCAACTTTTTCCTTTTCCATTTCTATTTTTTCAGCTTCCGCCTCAATATCCAATGTTCTATATTCAAAAAGCGGGGTCCCTGATGCCACCAATTCTCCCTCTTTTACGAGAAATTTACAAAACACCCCTGTTTGGCTGTCAAAATAGAAATGGTGTTCTTCAAGAGGAGCAACTACACCGGAAGTATGAAATGTTTGTGCAAGATCTTCTTTTTTGGCAGTATTCCACTTTTCAATAAAAGCGGACCGATCGATTTTGCTGTCCTTTTTTAAAATTAAAAACAAGTTCCCCGCTATAAAAACTATCAAGAATGCGATTAAAACTCCCCGCTGCCATTTTCCCAATGAAGTCACCACCTTTAAATAAGTTTCTCAAGCCCAAGAATAGATAACGCTGCTTCTAACGCCCAGCCGATCACGTTAATAAGGACGACAATTGCAAAAAGAAGTTTTGGATTCTTATCAGTAATGGCTTTCAACACTTTAAATTGAATAACGATCCCCAATACAGAAAAAATTGAAATAGCACCGGAGAAGTGTGCCAGCCAGCCATGATCCGTTATGTATTGGGTTATTACTCCAAGAGACAGAGGAGAAGATTCCGCACCGATTCCAAGTGTAATTTGAATAGGAGCAAGTATTACTTTTTCAGCTATTAGAAAAAATAGTACAAATGCCTGCATAACAAGCAATTTACGAAATTCCGGTTCAAATAAAGCCCAAAAAATTAAAGCCGGAAGAAAAAGAACGGCTGCCGCATAAAAAATCCCCCAAATAAATTGCCCAATAATGACAAATAATTTATAAGTTTCAAATTCACTCCTGCTTAATTCTGTTATATATTTTGATAGAATCTCAGAGCCAATTCCGTAATAGCCGCCAATAAAAAAAACAAGGCCGCTTGCGAGAATCAATAGCAGAAGCCTAATCCATAATCCCCTAATCACTTCTGCTTTTTCCAATTGATATAAATAGGTATTTGGTTCGAGGATTCCTCTAAAAAGCCTCATGCGATAAATCATTATCCGCTCCTCCAAACTATATTCAATAGCTTTATTATATATCGAATATTGAAATTAATGCCAGAAAAATGGCGAAAAAAAGGGGTCTTACCCAACACAAAGGGTCAGACCCCATAACACAATATATAGGACATAACGCAGGATAAATGTGCTATATATTGATAAACGAACATGGAGCCAGACCCTTATGAGGTCCCCCCCTTTTTTAGTTCTTTATGCCTGGACGGCCGATGGAGTAATATTCAATAGAGTGTTTTTTTACTTCTTCTAAATCGTAGCAATTTCGTCCATCGAAGACGATCGGTTCTTTCATTAGCTTTGAATATGTATCAAGCGGCAGTTTTTTTATTTGATCCCATTCGGTAACTATAAAAGCAACGTCGGCTTGTTCCAAGGCTGATTCAATCGTTTCAACGTATGTAATTTTATCACCAATGAATTTCTTCGCATTTTCAATCGCAATTGGGTCATAAGCAACAACCATTGCTCCTTCTTTAACAAGCTGTTCAGCCATGACAATGGAAGCTGCCTCGCGCATATCATCGGTATTCGGCTTAAATGCCAACCCGAGCATCGCCGCTTTCTTTCCTCTCAAACTAGGAAAGCGTTTAAGAGCAAGTTCTACTAACCTCGCTTGCTGTTTATTATTTACATTAATAACCGCTTCCAACAAATCAAACTTATGCTCAACATCTCCGGCAATTTGCACGAGTGCCTTCGTGTCTTTCGGAAAGCAAGAACCTCCATAGCCGATGCCGGCTCTTAAGAATTGTGAACCAATACGTGAATCTAAGCCCATACCGTAAGCGATATCTTCAATATTTGCACCCAGTTTTTCACTAATATTCGCAATTTCGTTAATAAAACTAATCTTTGTCGCCAAAAAAGCGTTGGAAGCATATTTAATCATTTCCGCACTTCGAATATCCGTTTTGAAAATTGGAATTCCAAACGGCTTGTTCAGTTCTTCAACAATTTGAGCAGCTCGCTCGTTTTCGGCTCCGATGACAATGCGGTCGCCGTGGAACGTATCATAAATTGCCGTGCCTTCTCGCAAAAATTCCGGATTCGAAACAACATCAAACTGCACATCATGCTGCAAGTGCTCCTGAATCCAACGTTTCACTTTATCATTCGTTCCAACCGGAACAGTGCTCTTCGTCACAACAACCACGCCATCAAGCATAATGTTTTCCGCTATGTCTTTGGCGGCTTGTTCAACAAACTGTAAATTAGCAGAACCATCTGCTTGTTGCGGTGTACCAACCGCAATGTAGATCACCTCCGCATCCGCAAACGCTTCTTGATGACTCGTCGTAAATGCCAGCCTGCCATTTTCAATATTTTTCTTCATTAAATCATCTAAACCCGGCTCATAAATCGGTGAAATTCCTTGCTTCATTGTTTCTACTTTCCGCTCTTCAATATCAACGCACGTAACACGATGACCGATATCAGCTAAACAAACCCCTGTTACTAAACCGACGTAGCCTGTGCCCACTACCGCAATGGTTTTCAATAGGTTCACGATCCTTTCTTAATTAAGAAACGCTTCATTACAAAAGAATCCATCTATCATTATTTTATTAAAACAATGCCATCATTCCCAGTCATAAAATTCAGACTGGATATTTTTCGATTAATCAATCCTCCTGATATCTTCCGCCGAAGCATGGCCAATTCGAAATACTGCCGCTTTATTTCCTATTATTCATATATTTTATGTAAATTTATTGATAAATTTGTTGAAAAATGATTGAAATTGCGATAGTGTTTATTTATCATAATCGTAGAAATATTTGCCTGTTTAGCCAATTTATACTTCTGTTTTTATAAAAAAATTTTTAAAATCAGGCGGTAATTAAAAATGGTATTTGATGGTATCATATTATCGTTTATTGTCGGCTTTTTACGAAAAGGAAATTTAAAGGCTATGTCACAGCTAAAAATAAAGTGGGGATGGGTATTCCCGCTTTTACTGGCAATTCAATTTCTGATCTTTGCTTTTCAAAATGATGTTGAATTGCTCGGACAAGCAAGCAACTATATTTATATCGTTGTCTATATTCTCGGAATGATCTTTTTATTTATAAATCGTCATCACAAAGGCTTTATGATTATTTTGATCGGAGTGTTTCTTAATTTTCTGGTGATGGCTGTAAATGGAGGAAGGATGCCTGTATCTTTAGAGGCTGCAGCTGTTTTGGATCCGGGGTATTTAGAAGCACTTAAAGAAGAATTATACGCGAAACATGCAATTTTAACTGAATCTACTAAGCTTGGATTTCTGGGCGATATTATTCCTTTAACAGATCCTTATCCGCGGACCCAGATTATTAGTATCGGCGATGTGATTATGAATATCGGAATATTCTTTTTCATCCAGCATTTAATGCTCGATCATATTAAGGAAAAAAAGACTGCCGACACCACCTCCACCTTTTTAAAAGGAGGTGAACCAAGATGAAACGAGTTAAGCTAACTGGCATTTTATATAATGCGATCATTATTGGCTCCTTAATTGTTGCGTTAACATCTGGATTTAGACTAGTCTAATAAATTAAAAAGGGGGGAAGTTGTTTTTTCAATAACTTCTCCCTTCTAAATAGTTTCTAAATGTGAGTGAATGTAAAATGCAGGCATTAAAAAGATCATCCAATATTTATTTAATGATTGTTTCTTTTCTAGGGAGTTCCATGTTTTTTATTCTGCATAAATTTCAATTCAACGTATCACCTCAAACGGTGGTCTCTTTTGCTCTAATCGGTTCTGTTGTGCTCCTTAGCCATTATTTAATCCTCATTCCACCTGAAGGTAACTCCCTTTCAATGGATTCTGCCATTTACTTGGCAAGTATCTTTTTATTTGGGTTGGACCTTACATTGGATGTGTTATTTTTTTATGCGATCATTTTTGCCGTATCCCAACGGAAGATTACCTGGTGGAAACATCTCTTTAATTTTTCCATTTACAGCTTAATGATCATATTGTCTTACTATGTTTTTATACTATGCGGCGGAGAAGTCGGATATATTAACACAAAGAATTTATTTCCATATATACTGTCACTAAGCATGTATTTCATCTTAAATACGTCTCTCATTAGTATTTATTTCTTGCTATCCGAAACTGAGAACTCAATCAAAGTCTTAAAGAGATTTATTAAAGATAGAACCTTTTTAATCAGCTATTTTAACATATTTTTACTTTCACTTGTTCTAGGGATATTAATGAATGAAGTCGGATTATTCGGCCTCTTCCTATTTGATGGTATTGCGATGTTGTTATCGATCGCGTTCATCAAACACTTTGAACAGTATCAAGCCATATCAACTAAAGCCAATAAGGATTATCTTACCGGATTACATAATCATGGATACTTCAAAGAGATATTGGAAAAAGAAGTTTCGGCTGCAAGGGAAACCGGACAGCCTTTAAGTATCGCATTACTTGATCTGGATGATTTTAAGAAATACAACGACTTATACGGCCATATTCAAGGGGATCATTTAATTAAGGAGTTTGGCGCTCTTTTAGGAACTGAGGTACAAGCAAAGAATTATATCGCTGCCCGCTACGGAGGCGAAGAGTTTACTATTTTGATGCCGAATACGAATAGTAAAGAGGCTTTAACCTTTTTGGACAGGTTGCGAAAAAAGGCAAATGATACATATGTGGAAGGAGTGGAAGCACTACCTTACGGCTGTTTGTCGTTTTCTGCAGGGATCGTTGAATATCAACAAGGGACCTATAACACATCGGAACTGATTAATAAAGCGGATCAAGCGATGTACTTTTCAAAAGCTCAAGGAAAAAATGTGGTACATATATTTAATGAGCAGTCTGATTATTCGGTTGAAGAGTGTTTGTCGATTGAAAAAGAGCTGGAGGAAGCAGAACAACAATTAAAAATATTCCTTTCAAAAGATATTTATACTTATCGTCATAGTAAACGAGTGTTCCAATATGCAGTTGATTTTTCAAGAAAACTCAAATTAAGTGATCACGAAAGGAAAATCTTTACTTTAGGAGCATTGGTCCACGATATCGGAAAGCTGGAAATTCCTCGGGATATTTTAAATAAAAAAGGTAAGCTCGATCCGCATGAATGGGAAATAACGAAAAAGCATGTCATTTGGGGTAAAGAAATCATTTCAGCAAACAAACAATTTGAGGAGCTGATCCCTTTGGTTGAGCTCCATCATGAACGTTACGACGGGAAAGGATACCCATATGGATTAAAAGGTGATAACATTCCAAAATTAGCCCGGCTTTTGTGCATCATCGACTCATTCGACGCGATGACAACGGAAAGGCCTTACCAAAAAACAAAAACCTTCGAAGAGGCCATCCAGGAATTAAGAGCATGCTCAGGAAAACAATTTGATCCACAATTCGTTGAACCATTTATTGAATTAATCGAGCAGCACTATCTCGTCAAAGAAGAAAAAGTTTTAACATAGTTCGATAAACCAAACAAAAGAGCGTATTCCGCTCTTTTGTTGTGGCTTCCCCCTCAAAAAAGAAAAGCGCAAGTTCCTCCGAAACAAACTCTCAGTTGCTTTCTTTCGCGCTTTACCTCGTTCCCTATTTGCATTTTTACGGACAGTATTATTGGTGATTTTTACAAAATCAGTTAGATTTTTCACGAAATCTAATACAACAGTACAGTAATGCTTTTTTTCAAATATGAAGTGGCAGCTGGTCTTTTTCTTCAGAAAATTCAATTGAGCGAAATTAAGGGCTCATAAGTTAAATCAAAGACTCATATTTTAGATTAAAGACTCATATTAAATTAAAGGCAAATATATTAAATTTAAGGCTCATATATCAAATTGAAGGCTCATAAGCGAAAATAAGGACTCATAAGTTAAATCAAAGACTCATATATTAAAATAAAAGCTCATACCCTTCCCTCGAATATGATTCAGAGCTTGCAGATCCTTCATCTACAAGCTCTTTTTTCGATAATACCGCATCTAAAAGAGAATTAACGGTGCAACCACCTTGTTCCGCTAACTTCTATTAAACTTCATTTCATTTATCATCAAGCAAAGTCTTTCACCTATTCTTGATCATAAGCATTAAGAGCATTGACAGCATGGGCAAGGGCAGAACCTGCCTTTAATGCGGTTGCAACAAAAATGCTTTCCGCCAACTCTTCTTTCGTTGCACCTTGTTTCTTTGCTCCTGTCGTATGAACATCAATGCAATACGGGCATCCTGTTGTATGAGCTACTGCTACCGCAATAAGTTCTTTTTCTTTTGCACTTAATACTCCATCTTTCATTGAATTTTTATCAAAATCAATAAAGGAAGCGAATGCATCCCCCGATAACTTGGAAAACTCTCTAATTCTAGCAAAATATTCTTTTTTGTATAGCTCCTGGTCTTCATGTCCATCATATGAATTTAACGCATTCACGCCATGAGCAA
The DNA here is from genome assembly GCF_028888695.1 of Bacillus methanolicus. Taxonomy (NCBI): domain Bacteria; kingdom Bacillati; phylum Bacillota; class Bacilli; order Caryophanales; family Bacillaceae; genus Bacillus; species Bacillus methanolicus. The sequence goes on from NZ_PNFF01000002.1 coordinate 203,937, forward strand.
GTGCGGATCCTGCTTTCAAGGCAGTTGCTACCATTATGCTCTCTGCCATTTGTTCTTTCGTAACACCGAGTTTTTTCGCCTTCCCAACATGAACATCGATACAATATGGGCAACCGGTCGTATGTGCAACGGCAATGGCAATCAATTCTTTCAACGGTTGGCTGAGTTTTCCCTCAGCTAGAGCTTTTTGGTCAAATTCTACAAAGGCGCGGAAAGCCTCCGGTGCTAAATCTTTTAATTCCGGCAATCTGGAAAAGTAAGATTTTTGATACAAACTTTCTTTATTAATCGTTTCAGGCATCGTCATTCCTCCCAATTTATTGTGAAAAATATCGTTATATCGACATTATACAGAAAATACTGAAAAACAACCAATTATTTGCAACCATAGTGCCCACGATTGACAACCAACATGTTTTAACCGAAAAACAAATCCGATTTGCTGAAGGTCATATACTCTTCTTTTACAGAAGAGTTCATGTGCGAAGGAAGACCGGTCTTACCGGCAGCTTTTCATACTTCCTCTCAATTTCTCTTTCGCACCTTTCCGCCAGCTTTTGACGGCTGAGACAGACACATTTTCTATCTCCGCGATTTCTTTTATCGTCAATCCGTCCAAGAAAGTATACAATACCCATTTTGTTTGGTTTGGGGTCAATGACTCGCAATACGATAATAATAGATTGACTTCAAAGGGGTCTTCGGTAAATGGGTCTACAATAAACTCCCAAAACTCTTCCTTCGGATAGATGTTTCGTTCTTCATGCTTGTTTGCCCTCGTCAATTCCGTTAAAAACTTTCCTTTTATATACGCAAAAGCATAATTCGTGAAGCTTCCTTTCGCAGGATTAAATCGCTGCCACGCTTCCCATAAGGAGATCAATCCAAGCTGATAAAATTCCTCTTTGTTTTTGTAGATGTTTAAAGTGAAAATGAGTTTGTGAATCATTGGTTCATATTGCCTCGCTAACTGCTCAAAGCTTTCCATTATGAGATCCTTTCAGGAAAGCGCGCTTTCTCTTATATTCCCGGGTAGCTATACCATAACGTCGCCAGTAATTTTTCTCGAACAGAGAAAGATTGGTTTTTGAGCTGAAAAAAGGTGTCATTTGGCCTTTTTTGCAAGGCAAAATGTTAATTTTCGCAATAAAAACGACTCAATTCCCGAAACATCGTACATTTGTTAAAAATTATAATAATTCTTTTTTTTGGAAATGAAAAAGGATCAGACCCGAAGTCAGACCCTTTTTTTGAAACTATGCCATGTGGCAGGTAATTTTCTTAAGCCAAAAGAAGCGCAAAATTGACTCATACATTAATTAAATGTTGGCAGAAAAATCATCTTATGTCACTCAATCTTGAATTGACTGACAAGGGACTCCAGTTCCTCTGCCATTTGGGCAAGGGATTTTGCCGAAGCATGAATTTCCTCCATTGAGGCATGCTGTTCTTCTGTTGACGTTGCAATTTCTTCAAAACAAGCTGCATTTTTTTGGACAAGTAATGCAATTTCAGAGGCGGAAGAAGATACTTCTTCCACACTTGCTGAAATTTGCTGAACGGTTGCCGTTATTTCTTGTATTTGCGGAGTAATATCTCGGGTTTTGTCTAAAATCTGCATAAACTTATTCGATGTTTCAATCGAGACTTTTACACCTTTCTCCGCATTATTCATAATTTCACTCATAATCTGAACAGATTCTTCTGTATCTTCTTGAATACGATTGATTAAATCTGCAATCATTTTCGTTGAAGTTTGCGATTGTTCAGCTAATTTTCTTACTTCGTCAGCTACTACCGCAAACCCTTTTCCGTGTTCTCCCGCTCTGGCCGCTTCGATAGCTGCATTAAGTGCTAAAAGATTGGTTTGGTCAGCAATCCCGTTTATGACATCAAGTATTTTCCCGATTTCTTGGGAACGTTGTGAAAGGGATTGAATAACTTCATTGGATTTACGAATAGATTCATGGATCGAACGCATTTGAGCTAAATTGTTTTCTACAAATTGGCCTCCTTCTTCAGCTTCTTTTTCGCTTTCTTTCGCTAATTCTGAAACAGTAGTTGATTTTTCTGCTATTCGTAAAACTCCTTCAAGAGCTTCCTTCAGCGCATCTGCATTTTGCTCAAGTTTGTTTCTTGAATTTTCGGATGCACTTGCAACTTCTTGAATGGCAGACGCTACATTTTCTGACGCTGCTGTTGTTTGGTCTGCACTTGCAGTCAGCTCTTCGGATGCCGTTGCCACTTGATGTGAGCTTTGATTTACAGTAAGAAGAATTCCTTGCAAACTATGGATCATATTATTAAAAGAAGCTGTCAGTGCACCAATTTCATCTTTTGATTGATATGACCCTTTTACGGTGAGGTCTCCTTTCTCCGCTTTAGAGAGCAAGTTCTTCAGTTCTTCCGTTGGTTTTACAATCATCCTTGTGATCAGAATCCCAACTGTAATTAAAAGAATAAGCGATGCTGCAATGACAATATTAAAAATGATGGTTGCATTTCTAAAATCTTGCTTATTTTGAGAATTTGTTTGTCCGGCAATCTTTGCATTCAGTTTCCCTAATTCGGCAAGAGTATTATTTGCAAGGGTGCGTTGTGGTGCTACTTTTCCTATATAAAGCTTGTAAGCTTCGTCATTTCGATTTAGTGAAGCCAATTGAATGACTTCTTCTCTCGATTTCCGAAGCTGTTTCATGTTTTGCTTATAGTGGTCGAACTTTTTCATTGCTTCAGCATTCATATGTGTATTCTCGTACTTCTTAATCAATGAATCGATTTCTTCTACCTCAGTTTCAATCATTCTTTTCAGTTGCACTTTCCTTGCAGAATCCGTGGTAATCATAAGTTCTAATGTATAAGAATCGAGAGCGCGGTTATTAATTCTGATTTGACTCAACCATTGAATCGGCATCAAGTTTTCTTTATACGTATATTCTGATTTCTGAGCCATTTCTCTTACATAATTTAATCCAACTGCTCCGACTGCTCCTAATGAAACGGCGGCAATGATCAGCAAAATCAACAATTTTTGATAGATTCTTAGATTTCGCAATTTCTTCATATAAAATATTACTCCCTTCATTTTTCTAAATAATTATCTACAATGCGTTATCTAGCTGCATCAAATCCAATTGGAATTTCTTGCATAAAAAATGTGAAAAAATTGTCATATTATGTTGAATTATACCATATTCAAGCGACATCAGGGACCACTTGGAACAATCACATGCCTTGCGAAAGATGTTGGGGTTGTTTACACATATTGTTAAAAAACAACAAAGAAAGCACCATTAGAAAAGATGATGTTTGCTGGTTTGGTACGGAGATTTAACATGAAAGCATTCGATCTGGAGGAAATCAATAACAAATATTGCTTTTGGCTAAAAAAAATCGCGGAAGCCAAACAACCATCTCGTTGAATGCTTCCGCGTTTTTTTATAAAGTATCACTAGATAAAAGAACATCGAGTGAAAAGCTAAAAACTGCATTGAAAAATAGAATATTTATTAATCAAACGTTTGATTAATAAAAAGGAAAAAATACGCGCATTACAAAGATGAGACTGATTTTTATGCAGGCAAGCAAGTTTCAACCAGTTAGCGAAGTTGCGAAATAATCATAAAAAAACTCGAAATGAAGCTCAATATCTTCTTAATCCTGCACAAAAACTATCATTCTAGTTATGTATAACAATTAGCAGGCAATCAACAGAGACAAAAATAACAACAGCCCATGAATCTATCAAAAATTAGAATTGACCCGTTTAAAGATAACATTAAGTAAGGACTTTCTCAGGTGAGGAAAAACGAAACTTTGTATATGCTGTACGGTGAAGTTGTTTTTGAAGAGCATAATAAGAAATATCAAGATGCAGCCGGGATTGATTGGAAAATACAATAATGGAACCTTGACGATGTTTTCCCGGCAAAATTCGTTTTACATGGTTGTGAAAAATCCATTGACAATCAAAAGATCTTGGCGATTCCGTCGGGAACGCATACATATCCAGCTGCGGGTTGACCGGTACGGGAATTTTATTATGAGTTCCGGTCAAGTAAACAACAGCCCGCTTTCTTCCCTCATAGGTTGATCCGCCTTCGAGACAAGCATCCTTTATTAGTTGAATAGGAGTTCTTACAGAATATAGTACATCATCTGTCTCAAGGATTTTACTGGCATACTTTTCATCCTTTATAGGCAAAACAGCCATCGTATTCGGATTTAATTCATAGTGGAACGTTTTTTTCTCCATTATTTATTTTCCTCCTTTGCTTCTAAAATATGACATATATACTATATTATTTCCAGAATAACCAAAATGTATATATTTGTCAATTATATTTTTAATTTTCGTAATTTTTAAATAAAAGAAGATCTTTAATTTCGACAGATGTCCGGTACTATTTTCACAACAATTAAATGGGGATCGAAAGTATGAAAACACTCCCATAAATTTATAAATACAGGCAAATAGTTATGGACTAAATTTCCTTATATGTTTTATTATAGTTGCATATCCAGTTCTTTTGAATTATTAATTTTTACAGAAAGAGGGTCATAGGTGAAAAAAGTTGTCATTTCATTCCTTTGCTTAATTTTAGCAGGCGCAGGTGCTTTTTTTAGTTACGAGTATTTTTTCAATAAAAATAAAGCAACACTTGCTTCTAAGCAACAAACACCTAAAGAAGAAACTTTAAACGAGGACGAAGGAGCTAAATCGGCTAGTCCGCTGACCGAAGAAGAAGCTACCGCCACTTTTAGAAAGCTCTACGACAAGCTAATGAACAGAATTGATGAGCTGGGGCAAGAAAACGAATGGTCTTCATCAAGTAATCCTGCTGACCTGGAAACTTTACAAGAAGGGATTGAGCCATACACCTCAAAGAAATTCAGAGAAGTAATTCTTCCAACGATCATCGAAGACCTTTATTGCGAATGCGATTCCTTTGCGATGCCCAACCCTGATTTAGATATCCGATTGAAGCTGGTTGAAAGCAAACCGGATTATTTTAAAGTCAGGACCGTTGATCTCGCAGACGAACTGTCAGAAGGCGAACAAATCTTCTATACTGTCATAAAGGAAAATGAGAAATGGAAAATACACTCTTATAACCAAATTCAAGCTTACGATAAGCCGTTAAATATCACAAAAGAAGAAGCTGAGAAATACATAAAAAATATTTATCCTTCAGCGAAGTATTTGAAAGAAGTCCAGTTTGAACACACAGAATATTCAGATGAATTTAGTTATGATAATAGTAAATGGTTTTTATTTTATATACAAGAAATTGACGATGTATATGCAGTATCTGTTAACGACGGAAGTATTCTTTCCGACGTTCCCAAAGAATTTATTCCCAACTTTATCGAGTTAGAAGAAGATTCATATTATTAAAAAATAAATCAAACAGGAGTTGAAAATCGTGAGTGATATTCAGACAAAACTTGGCGAAGGATTGAATATGCTCCAGGGCAGCCTTCAGCAAGGAAAGCAAAAACTTCAAATTGCGCAGGAAATCAGCCAATTAAAAAAATCGTTGCAAGAAACCATTGATCAGCGCGCTAACTTAATAATAAAAATTGGCGAACAAGTTTATAAAATGCTGCGTATGTCATCATTGCACGATGATACATTGACTGAAATGGCGCAGCCGTTACTAGATTTAGATAAACAAATCTATCAAATCCGGCAATCATTAGAAGAGCTGAACAAGACGACAGCAAACGGAAATGCTTGTTCGAATTGCAGATCCCCTGTCAGTGAAAATGACAGATTTTGCGGCAGCTGCGGATCTAAAATAGCAGCAATGAATACGGCAGATAATGAAGAACGAATTCAATGTGGAACATGCAGCGCGACTGTCCCTGCCACAGCCCAATTTTGCGGATGCTGCGGCGTAAAGATATAGAAAAACGAGGAGGATAATCAGGATATGTACTGCAGCACTTGCGGAGCAGAAAATTCCGCTTCAAATAATTACTGCATTAATGATGGTACGAAATTAAAACCTTATCAAGGAAAATATTCTTTAGATAAATCTGCTTCTCAATTTTGTTCAAACTGCGGGAATGCCGCAGCTCCAAGTGATAATTATTGCGGTTCATGCGGCACGACTCTTTACAGCTATAAGAAAACGGGCTCAAAAGATGCAATCAGCCCCGTAAAAGCGAATGTTCAAATCACCCGTGCTATTCCGAAGTTTAATATGGAATTTTTTAAGCCGGCCCTTTTCTCTTCAGCAGCTGCTCTATTACTCGTATTTATTATGAGTTTTGTCGTATTTAGTACAAACAAAAATACTTCATTGTCTTTTCTTGAAAAAGAATTAAACATCGATGTAAATGAAGTCATTAAAGATGCCGAGATTATGACTGACTCAATTCCTGAACCGGATTCATTATTCGGATTAACAGACATGGTAATGGCTTCCCATTTCATATCCCCGGTATTTAAGGTAGATATGAATATTGACGAGCCTATATCTGGGGAAATAAAATTATCTTTTGGTGCCATGATCTTATTATTAATTCCTTTGTTATCTCTATTCTCATCAGGAATGATTTATCAAAAAATATCGAGGGAGACTTCCCCTGCGAGCCTTTTTTATGGAGCCATAACTGTTGGTATCATATATGGATTGCTATTAGTGATTATTTCTCTGTTCAGCGGATTCGATTATGATGTAGATTCTGAATTACTATCTATAAAAATACATACTTCTTACTCAATTTTTTCAGCATTTATAAAAGGATTCGGTTTTGCATTTCTTTTTAGTTATATCGGGATGCTGTTCGCCATTAACTTTAAAAAAGCTACAGGCCATTTAAGTCAAGTACATGAATATGGAGAAGCTATTCACCAAGGAATATCTACCTTTTTCCGAAGCATGCTGGCTTTTTCTGTCATTTCAATCATTATTTTTAAAATGATGACGGATAAATTTTTAAACCAGTTAGCATGGTTAATTGGAGATGCCACCGTTCAACAAATAATCGATAAATCTTCTCAATTTGTGCTTGCAATCGGGACACAAATAGGATTGTTTACTTGGAATCTATCAAGCTTCGGTACACTGAAGCTTGTTGGACGATCAGATGACGAGGATTCCATATTCACCTATTCGATGTTCAAAGGAATTGAAACGAAGGGTGATTTTACGGATTTGGATTTATACAAATTCCATGAAATAATAGATAGTTCAAATTTCGGATTGTACACGAAACTCGGAACTCTTTTATTAATTATTCTTTTTATATGGTCAGGCTATAGAATTTCAAAAAAAGCATCAAATTCATTGGTGTCTATCGTTATTTACAGCTTTGTATACTCTCTCCTTTTCAGTTTATTAACTGCTATCACAAAATTCCACATTTCAGGAACCGCTAGTAATGAGTCTTCATTCGAAATGATGCTTGGATTCAGTGGAATAGCAGGGTTTATTAAGAGTTACTTAATGTCCTTTATTTTTGCATATGCAGGTACTTTTATTGCGAAATGGAAAAGTTAACGAAGGAGCGTATGTATGAAATATTGTAAAAATTGCGGCGAGAAATTATCTGCAAACCAGACATTTTGTACGAATTGCGGTACCCAGTTCGACAGCCGCGAGATTGCGGCCAATCGTACAATGCAAAAAAGAGAACGGCAGCAGCTTTCTGCAAAAATGAAAGCAACAATTGTTTCAGTTATCGTGATACTAGCTGTTCTTGCCGGAAGCCATCTTTATTTTTCAGCCCAATCAAAGCCAATAAAAACGGTGGAAAAATTTGAACAAGCTGTAAGGAATAAAGATGCGAAAGCCCTTGCCGATATCATGAATAATGGACAGAATAAGCTCACTGTCTCTGATAAGGAAGCTGCCTCATATATCAATTACCTTACGAAAGAAAATGATTTTAAAGAGATCAGCAAAGAACTTAAGAGGCAGGCATACAGTATAGAAGGATATAAAAAACTCGAGCCGATACAGGATATTTACGGAAATAAACTGATTAAATTAAAAAAGCTTTCAAAAAAACAGTGGTTATTCTATGATCAATATGGAATCGAATTTTTTCCAATTCAATTAAATGTTTCATCAAATCTGGAAAACACAGAAATCTGGCTTAATGGGAAAAAGGTTAAGAAATTAAAAGAAAGCGAACTCTCCGAAAAAATCGGCTATATCTTTCCGGGAGAACAAAAGATAAAAAGTGTTTTCAACGGGGAATACGCCAAATTGACCGCTGAAGACACCTTGGATTTCGCCGATTCCGAAGAAAATGTATTGGACGTTTATATGGAGCTGGACGGCGCAAGCATTGTTGTTTACTCTAACGACGAAAATGCTGTGTTGTTCGTAAATGGAAAAAGCACCGGAAAGAAAATCGCAGATATTGACAGCTTCGGTCCTGTTCCAACTGACGGAACAATTAAGCTTCATGCCGAAAGAACTATCAATGGGAAAACAGAAAAAACCGAGGAATTTGAAGTAACCGATGACTCAAGTATCGACTTCATTTTCGAAGAACCGGAAACAGAAGCTGCTTCTGCCGAAGCCGATATACAAGGATACATGGATGCCATTGGAGAAGAACAAATAGAGTCATTTATGTACGATCACTTTGTTACTCAAGTAAATGCCTTTAATAACCGGGATTTTGATGTAGCGAAAGAAACGCTTGATCCGAATGGCAAATCATATATTGAGAATAGAAAATATATCAAATACTTAGAAGAAAAAGGCATTACCGAAGAGTTTCATGATATGGAATTAATCGATTATGAACCGGTGGATGGCGGCTTTAACGTGACTACCGAGGAGAGCTATACGATTTATTATGGGGATGGAACGTCGAAGTATAAAGAATTCCGATCAAAATTTTACTTAACAGTTTTAGAAGAAGGTTTAAAAGTGCACACACTAATTGAGACGAAAGAATTGTACAGCGATGATCTTTAGAGACCATAGTGAAGCTGACCTTCCAAAGAGAACTCTTGAAATCAAATTGAATTGATTAATATTTGCAAGTTTAGCAGGAAATCATGACCGGGCTAGGCCCGGTCATTTTTTGTTAAAATATCGTATCGGAATGGAGGATCATAATAGTGATCGACGGGTTATTTTCTGAATGAAGGCTCATTTTTCAGATGAAGGCTCATATATCAAAATAAGGGCTCATTTTTTTGAATGAAAGCTCATATCCGCGAACGACGGCTCATTTTTCTGAATGAAGGCTCATATTCGCAAACGACGGCTCATAAATTAGAACGAGGGCTCATAAATGCGAACGACAGCTCATTTTTCAAATTTACTCCCCCTTTTTTAGTTTTATGTCAAACTCTGTATTACTAAATGTTCCCAAACATAATCATTCCAATGACAGATAATCTTCAACTAAAACCTTAGTTTGTTAAAATTAATATATTATTTTATTTCCTGAATTTTTCAGGGTTTTCAATTCTTGTTGAAATTATTTCTCCACAATTCAAGCAGAAGGTATAGATTTTATTTGAACCCATTGATAATTTCTTATCTAATGGTTTTATGGGCATAAAATCGCTTCCTTCTGTAAATTCATTACCATTACATTTTGGACAATTTTTATCATTAGACAATTTCATCACATCCTCCACATTCCTTAAGGCGCTCCATTTAACTGTCGTTGCTAACTTTGATCCATTACTTATTTAATTGTCTTCAAATAAGAATTAATTTCCTTTTCCGTTAATCCTCTTTTCTCTGTACTATACTTGACAAGTTCGGTAATATCCGTCTGAGGAGCTATGAGCACTTTTCCTACATAAACCGATGAAGTTTTCTTATCCCAAGTTACCGGTTTTGAATAATTGGTTAGTGCGTTTGACAATGCTTCTACCGGCACGTACAGATTGTTTTCATATTTAATAGGCTCAACGACATTCCCTTTGGCATCAGTTGGTTTAACTAAATTTCCGTCGACATATAGTTTTGTACCACCCGTTACTACTTTAATGCTTTTTAAAGTTCCAGATGGTGTGGATATGCCTTTCTCTAATAATCAAAATTTAGAAAATATCTCCAAAAAGCCGAATGTTTTTTCATTAGCCTCACCTCCCTCGCTGTCAAGTACCAAAAAGAATAGATATAAAAGCCGTTGTTATAATCTTCCCCTATGCAAAACTTGAATAGTTACTGAAACTCCCATAATTTGTGATAATATGAATTTTTGATCCTGCTATATTAAGAACTACCTTCTTCCGTTGAAATATGTAAGTTATTTTGTTTGACAAACTAACTATTTTCTTCTTTACTAATACGCTTGAAAAAAGCTGCTGATTCTTTGTGAATACTTTCATGGAGGCTAAAATAATTCGATAGGCTTCTTTCAAGGTTAATTTACTGTTTGCACGAAGAACATCTTCCTCGGCAAGCAGAAATATTTTTTTCACATAATAAAGCTGTTCTTCTGCTAAATAATCGATATCTGCTTGCAGACTAAAACATCCAACATATATTTAGTAAACTCTTTTATTGCTAACATAGAATTAGGGAGAAAATGGACGCTTTTTTGTCCCAACTAGGATGCGGATTGACTTTGGAGTAATTTAAGCAAGAGAGTGCATTCTTTTGCTGCTTTTTTGCTATTTTTATAGGTATCTTTCCATTAAATGACTTCCCTTTCCCTTTAAGACCTGATAAACAAAGAAATAAGATATATGCTTTAAGTTTTGTTATCGGGGCTTTAATATTTTTTATTTTCTTTCGTTCGCTTTCTTTCACTATACCAAGATAAACCAGTTTATCTAAATCACTAACCGAAGCAGCGCTTGTTAATTGTCAGTAAAAAGCTAAAAAAAAAGCAACATGACCCACCGATCTTCAAGTTCTTAGCAATTACGTCAGATTGAAAAACCAACATAAGCAAAAAGTTTAAGCGTGACAAAAAAGCGATCGAAATGCTTCATAATGTAGGAATATCAATCTGTATATATAGTAATATTTTACCATACGAGAATAATTGTGTAAATTAATTTTGTGTATGCTCCCGTTTATGCTTGAAAATATATTTTACGAAATTAAAACTTTTCTTTAACAATTGTTTGATAGTATGATAGAGAAAAAATAAATTTTGGGAGGTTTTACATGATTAGGAAAAAAATCAAAAAACACATTGGTTTATTTTTTGCTGCAATGTTGACAGCAGCAAGTTTCGCAGCACCAGTAGCCGGGTTTGCCCAATCTCCTGAACAAAAGGCTGTATACTGGAACGGCTCCGTGTTAAAAACAGGGCAAATTGGCAAAATTAATGTTTTAAAATCTACGAAGTTATGGAAATGGGATAAAAACAAAAAGGCGCAAGTCGTTCGTACGCTAAAAGCGGGTGAACAATACCGTGTTTATGGCTATGATGCGAAAGACGGCGGCTTATACTTCTTAGGATCCGGTCTCTTTGTTAAAAAACAACCTGGTTTCGTAAAATACGAGACTCCTTCAAAAGAAAAGCTTGCCCTTGTCAATGGTCATAAACGTGAGCAAGAAACGCCTAAAGTCGAGCCAAAACCATTTGCTTTTACTATCATGCATACAAACGATACACACGCTCACTTAGATAACGCAGCCCGCCGCATTACAGCGATTGAAAATATTCGTAAAAAAACAAAACATTCCATTTTGCTTGATGCGGGAGATGTCTTTTCTGGAACGTTATTTTTCAACAAATACTTAGGCCAGGCAGATTTACAGTTTATGAATCAGGCGCGCTACGACGCGATGGTGCCCGGCAACCACGAATTTGACAAAGGGCCTAAGCCATTTGCCGATTTCGTGAAAAACGCAAAATTCCCAATCGTTAGCTCCAATATCGTTTACAATAAAGAGCCTGAGTTGAAAAACTTGTTTAAGGGCGGCGTAGGCAAAAATGCTAAAGGCGGCGGCATTTACGAAGCAATTATTTTAAATGTCGGCGGCGAAAAGGTCGGCATCTTCGGTTTAACAACAGAGGAGACAGCGATTCTTGCTAACCCTGGTAAAAACATTGTATTTGAAAACGCCAAAACAAAAGCACAACAAGCAGTTAACTTGCTGAAAAAAGAAGATGTGAACAAAATTATTGCTTTAAGCCACTTAGGTTATAAATACGATGTAGAATTAGGGGAACAAGTAAAAGGCATTGATGTGATCGTCGGCGGTCATAGCCATACAAAACTTGAAGAACCGGCAGCGCTTCACGTCAAAGAAGAGCCGACTATTATTGTCCAAGCCAATGAATATAGTAAATTCTTAGGTCGCGTTGATGTCTACTTTGACGAAAAAGGAGTTCTTGAAGACTGGCGCGGACAATTAATTGACCTTGACGCGGTGGATGGAAACAAAAATTATGTCATCCCTTCCAATCAAAAAGCGCAAGCCTTATATGAGGAATTGAAAAAACCTTTAGATGAAATGAAAGCAGAAATTGTCGGCAAAACAAAAGTCTTTCTGGATGGGGAACGTCAAAATGTCCACACAAAAGAAACCAACTTAGGAAACTTTGTTGCTGACGGCATGCTTGCAAAAGCGCAAGAAAGCACAACAGCAACGATCGCGATTCAAAATGGGGGCGGAATTCGCTCTTCGATTAATGAAGGAAATATTTCAATGGGTGATGTATTAACGGTAATGCCGTTTGCGAATACGCTTGTAACGCTTGAATTAACAGGAGCAGAAATTATTGAAGCGCTCGAAAATGGTGTCAGCAAAGTTGAAGAGCAAGCTGGCCGCTTCCCTCAAGTTGCCGGTATGAAATTTACGTACGATCCGAAAAAACCTGCGGGCAGCCGCATTGTTGACGTTCAAGTAAAAACGGATAAAGGATTTGCTCCAATCGATAAAACAGCAAAATATATCGTTGCAACAAACGCTTATATGGCTGACGGCGGCGACGGCTATACGGTCTTTAAGAAAGCGAAAGAAGAAGGACGCATGACAGAGCTATTCATTCCTGACTATCAAGTATTTATCGACTACTTACAAAAATTTGATGCAGTCGAACCGAAGGTAGAAGGTCGTATTAATATTGTTCAATAATAAAAAGGGGGCTGCCACAAAAGTAGAAATTTTACTTTTGGGAATAAGCCCCTTTTCTTCTATCTTTATATTTTCACCCACCGTCACAGTTGCAGCCTATTTGTTTTCTGCTGAAACGGCTTTTTCAGGACACAGGCTGTTCTAAAACATTTTACTTTATTAACAAGTCTTTCGGCGGTGTCTCATATTAATGTATCCTGGGATATTTAATCAAACGTTTGATTAATAAATCGAATTTCAAAAACCCCATCTTTTACACTTTCTGCAAAATTTATGTTGATATCCTATTGAAACCAAGTTCCCTTATCTTTACTGAATGAGGACCAGTTCCTTCAGTTTTTCAATTAAAGAAACCGAATCAGATCCCCAATTGAATTAAGAATTATTTACTTTTTCACCTTTACAACTTTTCCAGCACTCTTATTTCCGGATCCGTCAACAGCAATCACTTTAATAGATGTTCCTGTTTTTTTAGGAGTTATTTTAATCGTATATTTTCCATACTTATCCGCTTTGGCGCTTCCGATTTTTTGGCTCCCCACATATGCAATGACCGTGGAGTTTGCTTCCGCTTTTCCGGTGATCGTTTTAGATTTGCTGGTAATAGTGTTAACGCTTGGTGCAGCAGGTGGAATTCTATCTGCTACCACCACTGCTCTCTCTTTGCTTGTATAACCAGATTTGTCTTTCACTGTTACATACAGCTTCGTACCGGCTTTTTGCACCGGAATACTAACGTTAAAGGCTCCTTTGCTGTCGCTTTTGCCGGTATATACTTTCGAGTTGATTTTCACGGAAACCGTTCCATTTGGCACCGTTTTTCCTGTCACCGACTTGCTCTTATTGCTTACTAAATTTACAGTTGGCGGTGCAGGCAACAAATCAGGGGATTGGACGCTGAGTGTGTATTTTCCCGTAGAAGTGCTTTTATTAACTTTAATATAATATGTCCCTGCTTTAAGATCCTTCCACTCTGACCATTTTGCCGGATTTGCCGGATTGCCTTCAGAAACATATTTACTGAATACTTCATTTCCCTCTGAATCTTCCAATCCTATATACACTCCAGCTATAAAAGAGTCCAGCTTAACTGTTACCCTGCCTGATTTCGGCAAGACGACCTTGTAATAATCATTGCTGTCATTCCAGCTGATAAATCCGGTTACTGTTTGGCTATTGACCGCAAGTGGCTGTGCTTGCACTGTCCCGTTATTAGGTTCGATTTCATTGTTTTTGGCCGCCTCGTAGTTTACTTTTAAATCGTATTTTCCAGTAGAAGAGCTTTTATTAACTTTAATATAATATGTTCCTGCTTCAAGATCCTTCCAGTCTGACCATTTTGCCGGATTTGCCGGATTGCCTTCAGAAACATATTTACTGAATACTTCATTTCCCTCTGAATCTTCCAATCCTATATACACTCCAGCTATAAAAGAGTCCAGCTTAACTGTTACCCTGCCTGATTTCGGCAAGACGACCTTGTAATAATCATTGCTGTCATTCCAGCTGATAAATCCGGTTACTGTTTGGCTATTTAACGCAAGCGGCTGTGCTTGCACTGTCCCGTTATTAGGTCCGATTTCATTGTTATTGGCCGCCTCGTAGTTTACTCTTAAATCGTATTTTCCAGTAGAAGAGCTTTTATTAACTTTAATATAATATGTTCCTGCTTCAAGATCCTTCCAGTCTGACCATTTTGCCGGATTTACCGGATTGCCTTCAGAAACATATTTCCTGAATACTTCATTTCCATCTGAATCTTCCAGTCCTATATACACCCCAGCTATATAAGAGTCGAGTTTAACTGTAACTCTCCCGGCTTGCTTTAAATTTATCATGTAAATTTGTTCATCATCGGTGTCAGTAATGTATCCAGAAACTGTTGTACCTAACGGCAATTCTATCGGCGAACTGGCGGATGCCGTATTCGTTTTCACAAATGAGATCGTAATAAGAGCAATCCCTAAGAAAAAAGAAAATATCTTTTTACCGCTTCTCATAAAATTTCCCCCTAATAGAACATTATAAGTTTGGTTGATTATGTACGATACTGCAATCAAAAGCTGAATTCCCTTTTGACCTATCACCTTTTTCCTAATGGTTCAATTATTATTATTTTACAATACTTGTAATTCAAAGAAAATCATTGTTTGTTTTATAAATTTCGACATATTTTACGTCTACTTAATAACTGCCATTTGACGCCAAAAAAATACGGCTTGCAGGATATACCGGCCTACAAGACGTTAGAAAAAAGATCAATAAATTTGCATGAATTATTCAACGCAACTAAAAACAAATGTTATCGTAAAATTGAAAATTTTATTCAAATTTATCCAGACAGTAATTTGCCGGGAAAATTACCATTTGTACAGCTTTGAAATCAACAATGTTCTCATCTAGGTTCCTGACTTTAACTAAAATCTCGGATTATTCCTTCCGAATATAAAGCAAACGGCAGATGCCAGGAAAGGAATAGGTGAAAATGGAAATAGATATTAAATCTTTAAAATGATAAAATAATAGAAACGTTTGTTAGGAGGTAAACTAATTGGAAAAGCTGATTTTACAAACTCTTCAGCAAATTAATGAAAAACTTGATGATCAGTCTAAGAAGTTAGACGAGCATAGTGAAGTTTTGAAAGAACATAGTGTAATTTTGAAAGAGCACAGCGCTATTTTGAAAGAACATAGCGCAATTTTGAAAGAGCATAGTGCAATTTTGAAAGAACATGGAGAAACTTTGAAAGAACACGGTACAATTTTGAAAGAACATGGAGAAACTTTGAAAGAGCACGGTGCAATTTTGAAACAACATGGAGAAACTTTGAAAGAACACGGAAGTATTTTAAGGGATTTAAGGTCTGGACAAGTGGCTCTAAAGGCTGAAGCCAATGAATTAGTGCTTCAAAATACTAAAGATTTTGGCGAGATAAGAAATCAGATCAAAGATATCGAATTTAGTGTTGAAATCTTAAAAGAAGAAAGCTGGAAAAACAAAGTGGATATCCGCAGAATTCAAAAAACGATGGGGCTTGAATAGCTTAACACCATGAACATAATTAGAAAAATATCAAAAGGCAAAGTTCAATATTATCCAGATATCATTGCACTCAACCCCTTTACTTTTCCTTTATATATCAATCTCTCCTTTTATCTCCAAGTAAAATTTCAGTTTTTTATTTATCTTTTTCCCCGGTTATTCTTCAACTCTTTCGCTAGCTTTTGTGATAAAAAATATTCCATCCATAAGTGCACACATCTGGTTGCCCGATAACAAGACATATTGCCCTTCAAGGTTTTTACCTCAACACAAAAACGATCGGCATCCGGGTCTTTTCCCATTAAATTGTCGGTTTTTTACGATAAAATCCCCATAAGAAACGTAACGATTCCAAAGACATTTTTCTGTTTTCGCAAAGTTCTTTAATATATGAAAAAAGAGACAGCATGAGCTGCCCCTTTTAAAAACCAGTTTTCTACCTACATCTTTATCAAACTAAATTAGCTACTTTTCTTAAATTCTACTGTAAAGTCGTTTACTTGGAAGGATCTTCCTACTAAATCTCCTAATTTTACATCATCGAGAGCCTTTCCTAATTGATTATTAATCAATTGATTAAGTAAATTAGCAACTTCAGGAGACGCAGACTCAGCAAAAGAGATTAGGATTTGGGAGAAATCAACTTTTGTTTTTTGCTCTATATCCCCTATAGTAGTATCTGATTTGTTCTTATTAATAACTACTTCTATTGTATTATTACCCTTTTTTGTAATCGTTCCAAATTCATTAGTAAAAGTTGTTATTGCTTCTGCACTAGCTCCCAGATTTATTGTAATGGTAATTTCAGAACTTTGACCACCACCTGATCCTACTAAAACACCAGTAATTTTAATAGGATCTGTTAAGAATACAGCACGCAAATTTCCTAAACTGATTCCCGGGGTGCCAGTATCTAAATCGCCGAAAAGATCTTTTGTAGTTATCTTTGTCCCCGGCAGTTCGATTGGAGAACTAATCCAGTTAGAAGATCCTCTAGCTGTTAAAGAAGTCACTTTTACTTTTACGTTAGTACTTGGATTTGTCCCGATTTGAATTTCTGTTAAGACGTCATTGTTACTTTTCCCAGCCAGGTTAAATGTGTTGTTCTCAGCTGGAACGCTAACACCGCCAATTATGGCATTGACACTTGTCAAAGAAGGGATAACTACACTTGGTCCTCCTCCCCCTCCTCCTGGAACTGAAGGAGGTGTAGTTGGCGCCGGTGGTGTCACCACTTCTGGCTTATTTCCTTCAACTTTAATTCCCTCATCTGCCTTTTTAACTGTGCCTTTGTTGTCTACTTCTACTTTACCGGTAACAGATGGGGCTTTTTTGATTTCCTCTACAACTGCTCCTTTTGCGACAGCCACACTTGCTGCTGCATTCAATTTTATTTCTTTAACTTTAGCACCTTCAGATACTGCTATTTTTGCATTTTCTCCTGTTACATTTACGGATGTAGCTGAAAGATCTCCTTTTAATACGACACCTTGAGAATTAGCAGAACCTTTTGCTGCGATTGTAATTTTTTCAAATGATCCGACCGCTTTCGATTCTAGTGCTACACTTCCTTTCGTTCCTGCTTTTTCAGAAACAACAAGGCTTTTTACTTTTACGCCTTCTTGCGCTACAAGGTTAGAACCATTCGCATCATTGACTACCACACTATCGGCTTCTACACCTTTCAAATAAAGGCTGTGATCAGCAACATCCTCCACAATAATGCTTCCTAAAGTTCCGTTTACTTTGTTCACTTTGACATTTTCAAGATAAACAGTACCTGCTCCATCAAGTGAACCTTTTACTACAAGATTTCCGTTAATAGAGACATTTCTCAATTTCACATGTTGATTTTTTCCGGCAACGATATAAACCGTTTTGTCTAATGTCTCGCTACCCGATGCAGGACCGAATGTAGAAGGTGAAGCCGAATTGGTAGATTTAGCAATATATAAAACTCCAACTTTATTAAATTCTTTTTGAGTATTTTCCAGTTTTGACAAGGCGTTTTTAATAATGGCACTTGTTTCTTTTTGGCCTTTTTTAGCTGCTTCACTTACTAGAAAATCAACATTACTAAGATGCGTTGCAGCCAAATCCGTATTTTTTGCTTTCAATGCTTTTTCTGCACGGTCGATCTCAATTTTAATAGAAACAGGATATAATAATTGCTTCATTAGATTCTCAGCTGAATGTTTGTAGTAATGACGGAATTCGTTCCGTGTTGTGGTACCATACACCCGATCCAGCATAAAAGCATTTTTCTTAATTTCTCTTGAAAGCTCATGATACAGCTTTTCTGTTTGGTCATCGACGATATTCTTATCAAATCTGCTCTTTAATTCAGTATATTTCTTCTGGATTTTCAAACCGGAAGATACAGCATCAATATAGGCAGCCGCTCTGTTAACATAAGTTGTTACATTGGCATCAAGACGAGCTTGTAACACTTCTTTCTCTTTTCCCTTCAAGGCGGCAACAGATTTCTTAGCTTCGGCAAGAGCCTTCTTTGTGTCGTTGAACAACTTCATATTTGGATATCCAACGAGATTGTTCGGATACTTTGTTTTTCGATATTCAATCGAAACTTCCCATTTCAGTGCACCAGCAAGCTTTTCAGCTTTTACAACTGCTTTTTCTGCTTCTGAAACAGAGGCAGCATCTGCTGTGTTCGTGACCGCAAATACAGACGTTGCAACCGTCGCAGCTAAAACTGTTTTTCCTACTATGTATTTCTTTTTTTTCATAGATATACACGCCTCTCTTATATTTAATTTCCATTTCCTATGTCAGTTTTATGCCGTTTATACGAATTTGGAATAATAATCCATAAGAAAATAATAATTTAGATATTTCCTTAATTCAATAAAAATAGTTAAATTTACACAATTTTATCCAACTTTTTATGAAAATTGAATGAAAATTATGGTAATATTTTAGTACTTACTAAGGAATTGAAAGGGGAAACCTTAAGAAAATGAGAAGAGTTTGGAAAATTGCTATATCGATTGTCCTGATTATTGTACTTGGAGGTGCTGGAACAGCCTATTATTTTTTCAAAGTAAAAAAATACAATGTTGCTGATAAAAAAGTAGAGGAGATTACTACTTCTGAATACGATATCATCCTGCCAGGAGAAAATGGCAGTTCTGAAATTGAAGAAAAAATTGAAGAAGCTCAAAATAAAACAAATAATAATAAGTCTGAAATTGAAAAAAATATAAAAGCACAAAGCAAAACAAATAATAATGACAAAAGTCACACATCAACTATTGCACCAATTAATGATTCATCTCAGAGTTCTACTAATCACCAAAAAAATAATTCTAAGGAATTAAGTATAGAAGGAAATAAGACAGGAAATCAGCAAAAAGAGGTTACTGTGGCTAGTATTAAACAAAAATATCGTCCATCATTTGAGTACTTACAAATACAGGCAAATAATAAAATCGATTCCCTTGTAGCTCAAGCTTATACAGAATACCAAGAAAAAAAGAAAAATGGAGAATCTATATCTTTTCCCTATTTCTATCAGAAATACAGTTCTGCAAGTAGAGTATTAGAAAAGAATACAGATGCTGCGTTTAATACGATCCTTAATGCTTTACAGAATGAATTAAAAAAGAACGGATTTAGCGCTTCTCATGCGAATAGTTTTAAAGAAGAATACGAAAGTACCAAAAAAGCACGAGAAGCGGACCTAATAAACAAAGCGAAGGAAGCATTTTAAATCAAAAAGAATCCCCTCTAGATTTTAAGTATCTAAAGGGGATTCTTTTTCAATATAGGGAATTAAAATTTATAGCTTTTGATTAAGGTAGAATCCCTTTTGAAAAACTTGATTATTAAACTAAGAAGCTAATCAGGCATGAAAGAATTTTAAAAAAACAATTATGGAGGATCAATTTTCATGCTTTTAGTAAATTACTGCCTTACAAAAAGTGTAGTCTTTTTCTTATTTTCATTCACTTGAAGTTAATTGTATCTTCTTTTCACTTTTTACATAAACACCAAGACAATTTGAACTTTTTACTTTAATCCCATGTATTCTCATTCCGCAGTATTTAATCAAACGTTTGATTAATAAATTGAATTTCAAAAACCCAATCTTTTACACTTTCTACAAAAACTTATTTTTAGATGATATCGAAACACAGATTTTCAAAACTATCTTCCTCAAACTATTATTCACAAACCCTTTAAAGTACCAATAATTATTAATGTAATTAGGGAAATGTAACCGCCAAGTAGAAATGAACACTTTCTTACCTAAAAATGCTGAATAAGATTGAACACTTTTTTCCAGTAGAGACGTGCACTTTATTTGGAGAGGCGGGCATGATAGCCTTTGTCGGCTGAGCCAGATTCATTGATATATCAGGCTTCCTGGCTAATAATCTTGCCCGCAGAGGCTCCAAGTAAAGTGACAAAATGCCAGCACTAACTTCCAGTAAAGTGTTCACTACTAATTAGCAAAATGTGTTCAAAGTTATCAGGCGGTTACAGGAAAGAGCAGTAATGTAGATTTCTCATTAAATATCAAAGCTAAGTCCAATAAGGTAACTATATAAAATAAACGGCTAACTTAGAATAAACATCCTCCCACTGAAAAAGATTCAGCAGGAGGCTTTCCTGTTTATTTCGCGTTTCGGCTATGCCATTTCCAAGCGCTTGCAATTATTTCTTCAAGTGAATAATTCGCTTTCCAGCCAAGTTCTTCGTAAATTTTTTGCGATGAAGCGACAAGACGAGCAGGGTCACCCGGGCGGCGGTCGGTGTATTCGATCACGGCTTTACGGCCTGTAACTCTTTCGCACGTTTCAATCACTTCTTTAACGGAATAGCCTAAGCCGTTACCAAGATTGTAGACCGCGGTTTTCTTTTTACCGTCAAGCAGTGCTTCTATCGCAAGAATATGCGCTCGTGCAAGGTCGGTGACATGGATGTAGTCACGAATGCATGTGCCGTCCGGAGTATCGTAATTGGTCCCGAAGACAGAGATTTTCTCACGTTCTCCTAATAAATGTTGCAACACGATAGGGATTAAATGTGTCTCTGGGTTATGGTCTTCACCAATTTCCCCTGACTCATGCGCTCCAGCCGCGTTGAAATAACGAAGAACAACATAGTTAAGATCATAGCCACTGCAAAATCCTCTAAAATTTGTTCGATCATTAATTTTGAACGTCCATATGGATTAATTGGGTTTGTTGGACAATCTTCCGTAATCAATTCAACATTTGGAATCCCATACGTCGCCGCTGTTGATGAGAAAATAAAGTTTTTCACATTATATTTCAACATTGTTTCCAGTAATGTTATCGTCGCCGCCACATTGTTTTGATAATATTTCATCGGATCAACAACCGATTCACCAACTAAACTGTTTGCCGCAAAATGCATCACTGCTTTAATCGGGTATTTTTCAAAAATCGCTTCTAAATCGGCACGATTACCTAAGTCCCCTTGAAAAAAAACGGCACGTTCATCAACTAAATGACGATAACCGGTGGAAAGTTTATCGAGAACTATAACTTCTTCTTTTTCTACTAATTCCTTTACTAAATGGCTACCGATGTAGCCAGCACCGCCAATGACTAAAATCATACAAATCCTCCTAACCAGGGCCTTTAAGAAAACAAAACAAATGAATTAATTATATTGATAAACAATGTCATTTACTAATTCCATAACCGTATTTTCTAACTGTGCAAGTAATGTTTCGCTCTCTTCCAATGATGTTCCTTTCACGCCAAAGTAAAACTTCGCTTTCGGCTCTGTTCCAGATGGTCGTAAGCAGAACCACGAACTATTTGCGAGATGGTACTTTAGACGTTCGAACGAGGCAAATCAATCGTTGACTCTTCTCCGGTCGCAACCATCGTGCGTTTGCTTGTTAAATAGTCTTCAATCGCGACAACGGCAACGCCAGCGATTTCTTTAGGCGGTTCTTTGCGGAATGTCGCTAAAATGTTCGCTATTTGCTCTGCACCCTCTTTTCCTTTTAGCGTGACCGAACACAATGATTCTTTAAAATAACCATATTTCGCAAAAATCTCTAATAAACCTTCATACAATGTTTTTCCTTTTGACTTATAATATGCCGCGACCTCTGCCGCAAAAATAGCGGATTGGACCGCGTCTTTGTCTCGGACAAAGTCACCGATTAAATAGCCATAGCTTTCTTCATAACCAAATTGGAACGTGTATGCTTTCGTTAGTTCAAATTCGTTAATTTTCTCACCAATAAATTTAAAGCCTGTTAACGTATCAATCGTCGGCAATCCATAATGCTTTGAAATCGCGCGACCAATTTCTGACGTAACTATTGTTTTAACAACGACACCGTTTTCCGGCAATATGCCTTTCGCCTGCTTTTGTGATAATAAATATTCCAGCATCAACGCGCCCATTTGGTTGCCTGTTAAGACAACATATTGTCCTTCAAGGTTCTTCACCGCGACACCAAGACGGTCAGCATCCGGATCTGTCGCCATTAAAATGTCTGCTTCCATTTCTTCTCCATTTTTGATCGCCAATTCAAAAGCCGCATGTTCTTCCGGGTTTGGCGAAGCAACAGTGGAAAAGTACGGGTCAGGTAGCTCTTGTTACTTAACAACGGTGACGTTTTCAAAGCCAAATGCTTTTAAACCAGCGCGTACTAACTTATTGGCAGTGCCATGCAATGGAGAAAAGACAATTCTTAAATCCTTCGCCACTTTCGCAACCATCTCTGGAGCTAATTGAATTGTTTTTAATAGCTGAACATACGCTTCATCGATTCCTTCTCCGATATAAGTAAGCAAACCGTTTGCAAGAAGTTCTTGCTCGTTTGCCACTTCCACCGTCAATTCATTTTCGACTGCATTGACGTATTGAATAATCGTATCTGCCGCAGCTGGCGGGATTTGTCCACCTTCTTCTCCATACACTTTAAACCCGTTATACTCCGGCGGATTATGACTTGCAGTAATCACGACACCGGCAAACGCGCCTAAATGACGAACCGCAAACGACAGCTCTGGAGTTGGACGAAGCTCTTTAAATAAGTAAGCTTTGATCCCATGCTTTCCAACCGTCTTTGCCACTTCTAACGCAAACTCAGACGATTTATGACGGGAATCATAGGCAATCACGACACCGCGCTCTTTCGCTTTTTCGCCTTGCTCGACAATGTAACGCGCTAACCCTTCAGACGCTTTACGAATTGTATAAATGTTCATCCGATTCGTACCAGGACCAATCTCCCCGCGCATACCGCCTGTGCCAAAGTCTAAATTTTTATAAAAACTATCCTCAAGCACCTTTTCATTATTTTTCATATCGATTAATTGTTGTTTTAACTCTGCATCTAACGCTGGATATGAAAGCCATTTTTTATAGGTAGTTTGCTAGTTCATTTTTATCCTCCTCTAAAAAAATAAGACCGCTAAAGCATTGCTTTAGCGGCATGACATTACTTACTTATATGATAGCAATTCTCTTCTACTTCTTCCCATGTCATATAAATACGAATAATATCTTCCTCGATAAGCTCCGTTCCTGTTTGCACTTCAATAAATTCTAAATCCGTAGTTGCTTTAATCCCATGTTCTGCCCCAACAGGAATTTCAAGCACATCACCCGGCTTCACGCAGCGAATCTCGCCATTAAGAGCAAATTCTCCTTCTCCTTTAATTATGGTCCACACTTCACTGCGTTTATAGTGCATCTGATAACTTAAATTTTTCCCTGCTGTAACGCCGATTCGTTTTGTTAATACCTCTCTTCCATCTTCAAACTTTGTATAATCTAATACTCGATACCAACCCCAGCGACGTTCTTCATACATCGGACGTTGATCAAAGTCGTTCACGAGTTCTTTAATTCTTGGGCTTGCTGCTTTATCGGAAACTAAAATTCCGTCCGGACTCACGGCAACAATGGCATTCGATACTCCTAATACGGTAACAGGAATATCCAACTCATTAATTAAATGAGTATTTTCTGAAGCGGCAATAACACCTTTACCAATTTGGTTTGTTGCCATTTCCTCTGTTAACGTATTCCATGTTCCAAGGTCTTTCCAATAACCATCGTAAGGCAATACAACAATATGTTCTGTCTTTTCTACGACCTCATAGTCAAAGCTAATTTTCGGTAACTTATCATACTGCTTTAATAACTCATCATATTGAATTGGAAGTCCTTTTTCTTGCAGTAAGGAGATTATATTATCAAGCTTAAACGCAAACACGCCGCAATTCCAAAGAGCCCCTTGTTCAATTAATTCCGCTGCTTTTTCTTCGGTCGGCTTCTCTGTAAAATGACTTACCCTTAAATAATCGCTATCACTAGATTTGGAAGCTGGAACAATATAACCGTACTTCGCAGATGGGTACGTTGGCTCTACCCCGATTAACGCCAAATCGGCTCCACTCGCTAGTACAGTTTCCTCTAAATCTTTCACTCGATTAAAAAAGCGATCCTCTGCATAAGGATCAACAGGCAACACAGCAATGACTTCGTTTAAACTAATCCCTTGAATGCTATATAGATATACCGATGCTAAAGCAATCGCCGGAAAAGTATCACGGCGCTTCGGTTCAATAATAATCGGTACATCATGTCCTAATTGACTTTGAATCATATCGACTTGGGATTTGCTAGTAGCGATGACAGCAGAATTAGCTAGGCCGACATTTCCCAACTGCCCCCAGACTCGCTGAACCATTGATTGTAACTCGCCATTTTGATTTTCTAACACTTTTAAAAACTGCTTTGAACGAGCATCATTAGATAACGGCCAAAGGCGTTTGCCGGAGCCACCGGATAACAATACAAGTTTCATTGGAGACCTCCTAATTTTTATTTACATATTTTTGAGTTTATTATTCACATAGTCTTGAAACTCTTTCCTAAATCTTTCTGGTGAAAAACGCAACGCATTTTCACGACAATCTTGGTATTTAATATCACCTGAGATATTCTCAAATGACTTAATAGAATGAACTAGCGATTTTACTGTTTGTTCTTCAAAAAATAAACCTGTTGGATTCTCAGATTGTCCGTATCCTCGAACAGTTTCTAATGCCTCCCCTTTCCCAAAGGCAATAACTGGGGTACCACAAGATTGTGCCTCAACAGGTATAATCCCGAAGTCCTCCTCAGCAGCAAATACAAATGCTTTTGCCCGCTGCATATAATCTTTTAAAACTTCAAAAGGCTGATATCCAAGTAACTCTACATTAGAAGCAGCCTTTGCCTTAATTTTATTGAAATCTGGCCCATCACCAATAACAACTAACTTTTTATCCGGCATTTGTGAGAAAGCTTCAACGATTAAGTCAATTTTTTTATATGGAACCATTCGAGATGCTGTAAGATAAAAGTCTTCTTTTTTATCGTGGAAAATAAAAGCGGACACATCTACCGGTGGATAGATGACATCCGCTTCCCTTCGATATACTTTCCAAATTCTCCTAGCGATAAATTTTGAATTCGCTACAAAATAGTCGACACCATTTGCCGTACGATAATCCCAATTTCTTATGTAATGAAGGATTGTCTTCGCGATCCAGCCTTTTATTCCTCGGTCTAATCCCGCTTCTTTTAAATATTGATGCTGCAAATCCCATGCATAGCGGATTGGCGAATGAACATAAGAAATATGCAGTTGGTCAGGGCCTGTAATCACTCCCTTCGCAACTGCATGCGAACTTGAAATGACAATATCATACTTCGATACATCCAATTGCTCAATAGCTAACGGCATAAAAGGAAGATAGCTGCGATATTTTTTCCGAGCAAACGGCAACTTTTGAATAAAAGAGGTAGTAACCTGTTTATTTAAAATAAAATCTCTCTGATCTTCATCTATAAAGTCTACGAGGCTAAACAAATCAGCATCAGGATAAATCTTGAGTAATTGTTCCAATACTTTCTCCGCGCCTGCATAGGTGACTAGCCAGTCGTGAATGATTGCAACTTTCACTTTGCTAGCACCTCCCTCTATATACTTTAAAATTCTCCCGAATACTCACGTTTTCTCTAAATTTCATTAACACCTAATAGTTGATCCACCGAAAATCATGGTTATAAATTGAATTTATTTAAATTTCTTACAGATGGGGGGCCATCCTACCAACCAAACTGGTATTGTTTGGTAATAACAGTTATGACCGTGCGCAAAATCTCCACTCATCTCACGGTCGCTAACCCTCCCATGTATCACCGGATTGGGATCCATACATTCCTTCGTCCTGCGTATCCATGAGGTGGAGGTCGGATAAGCTCCTCAGCTGGGTCATAAGCCCGTATGGTAAAAATAAACTCCGACTCGGCACTATTGGTGTTTGTCTTTAGAAATACTTGAAGTATTCGATAGTAATTTGATTAACAAATTGGTTAATAAATCGGTTTAAGCAACTTGTAATGTAATTTGAGGCAAGCCTTGCAATAATTTTGAACCATCAAATTCACACTGTTTTTGACCAATGACAAATAAGACACGTAATAGCTTACAACACAAAGCGATGAGAGACTGTTGCTTTTTTAAAGGCCTTTCAGATCGTTTTGTATAGTATTGATGTAAAGCTTTAAAAGTTGGATTATGGGCAACGAGTGGCCGAATCGCTAGGTACAGAGCTTTACGCAGCCTGCTTCGTCCCCGTTTCGTTATTCTGGTTTGTCCTTTAAATTTTCCAGAACTATGCTCACGTAATGAAAGGCCTGCCAGATTAACTAATTGCTGAGGGTGACTGTACTTTGTGAGATCACCCACTTCAGCGAAGAATAGAGCGACTGTTGTAACACCTAACCCAGAAATATTCATCATTTGCTTAGCACCTGGGATCGTTTCTACAAGAGCTTCTAGCTCCTGATCCAACTCTTCCAACTGCGTTTGATAAAGCTCATATTGGTCAATCAGATATTCCATTTCACGTTTGGCAAACTGAATCCCGATTTGAATTCCAATGCTCTTTTTGGCCGTTTCCACTAGTTTCGTTGCTCGCTTCATTCCAACTCCTCGTTGTACAAATGGCTTCCACTTTGAGAGAATCTCTTCAGGTGTCATTTCTTTAATTTGAGAAGGAAATGGAAACAGTTTTAGCGTGCAAAGAGCTGCTTTTCCTTCCCAATCCCCGAAAACATCGAAAAACTCCGGAAAATAACGTTGAATCAAATTTTGAATACGTCCTTCTGTGATGGCAAGCTGTTGAGTGAGCTGATCTCTTATTTTGACGCCTTCTCTTAGTTCCGCGTAAATGCCGTCTAAGAGATTTGGTACGGAGTATCGGCCGTCTTTAATCAGCTGTGCAATCACTCTGGCGTCTTTTGTATCGTTTTTTGTTGGAGAGTTGTCATCAAGCTCTTTGCTTTTCTTTACATGCATCGGATTGACTAGCACAAAGTCATAGCCCTTTGCGGTAAGGAAATAAGCGAGATTTAACCAGTAGGGCCCGGTTGGTTCAACCCCAAAAATCACATGGTTCTTATCATTTTCTTTTTGGTGTCGATTCACCCAATCTAAAAGCATTTGGAAACCATGTATGCGATTTTCAAAGATCAAGCGTTTTCCAAATTCAATTCCTCGATCGTCTTGTGCCCGTGCCACGTGTTTGTCTTTGGCAATATCAATGCCGATTATTAATGTTGATGGTGTGATTTGCGAGATTTTTCGATTTTGAGTATAATTCATTATTGAGTCCTCCTTGGTAACTTATTAATTCGGGGTCAATGCATTGACACCCTGTACTATACCAAGAGGGCTCTTTTTGTTTCAAACCTCAAATTTCTTCATTACAGGAATGCTCCTCAATCACTTTGAGCGTTTCCTTCGCACATTTCTTCCACGAAAACATATTAGCTCTTTCTAGCCCTTTTCTCCGTAATTTCTCTTTTAATTTATCATCCGATAATAGTAATTTGATTTTTTCAGCAATATCCTCTGGACTATACGGATCAACATATAATGCTGCATCCCCACAAACTTCAGGCAAAGAAGCAACATTTGAAACAATTACAGGGCAACCACAGGCCATGGCTTCTAAAGGTGGGAGACCAAAGCCTTCGTATAAAGATGGATAAATAAATCCTATTGCTTCTTCATAAAGAGCTTTTAATTCTTCATCAGTAACATAACCTATATACTTCACACTGTTAGGCAACGAATCATTGAAAGAACTAAAGATTTTAGGATTTGTTCCTCCTGCAATAACAATATCTGTTCCAATATTACCTAGAGACTCAATAGCCTTAACTATCCCTTGAAAGTTTTTATTCGGATTTAGACTACTTACTGCTAAAATATATTTTTTAGGACTTATATTATGCTTTCGAAAAACATCTAAATCTGCGTCTGTTCGTTGAATATGTTCCCATCCTTCTGAAATAACTCTTATTTTATTCTGTTTTACCTTACAATAATGAACTAACTCTTTTTTCGAGAATTCAGAAACAGTGACAATCCTACAAGCAATAAGTGATAATATTTTGAATAAAAACTTATACCAATAAATAAATGTTTTTGTGAATCCTTCAGGTTTGGAGTAAACAGCAGCATCGTGAATAGTAACAATTTGTTTGTGTTTTAGTAAAGGACCTGTATTGCACAAATTAACTAGTAATCCTCCTCTAGAATAAAAAGGGAGCTCAAATTGCTCCCATAAATGTCCTTTCATTCTACCAACAGGAATAACTTTAATATTCTTCAAATTTATATCGTTAATTATATTTTGTGGAGCCATAATAACTAATTCAAATCTTAAACAGATATCATTTACTTCAATTAATTTATCCAATGCTTTAACAAATTCTAATGCAAATCTTTGAACACCGGTAATACGTTGAGTAAGAAACCGACCGTTTATAACAATTATTTCCATAATTTTATCCTCATCTCTTATTGTTTAAAAACAAATTTTATTTAAGCTATTTTTGAACACGTCTTCAAAAAAAGTGAAAAAATCTACCTTTTTCGAAATCTTAGACAATGAACGGTACCGTCAAGAATTTTGTGTAATGTAAGATAGATGGTCAAGTCCAAATTATTGTGTAAATTCCCCTCTGATAGAAAACATGGACCTGATGACTTGACGTATGGCAGGTAAACCCGGCAAGCCTCCCTGCCGGTCGCCTTCCCGGACAAACGATCATATTGTCAAGAAACAAGCGTGTCAAGGAGCTTTCTCGGTAGATCCTCGCTTCGCCCTGGTATTCCACGTTCTCCTTGACACGGCGAAGAGGTTATCTATCCTCTTCATCGACGGAGCATCCTGATCCGTCGATCGGGTTTCTTGCTCTTTCGTTTTCCCTATTGGAAATATTTGGGCATATCCGTGTATTTGGTCTCGACATCCATTTTTCATCGATTTCAATCAGCACGGCGTCCACGAGACGATACACCGATTCCCAGTTCGGAAAGATGCGGATCACCCGTTCTCTGCGGCGGATTTCTTCGTTCAGCCGTTCCATCCCATTGGTCGCGTGCAGACGACAATGGTAACGATCCGGATCGTCCAATACGGCATTGCGTCTTCAAATCCTTCTTCTCAAATCCTTCTTCGAGGATGTGCATGGCTTTTGGCGATTTTTCCTTCCAGTACTTGTTCCAACAGCAGCCGGGCCATCAGCACAAACGGATACATGTGCTCATGAAGAAACCGTTGATTCTAGTCTCGGATAATTGGATCAAGTTCCTTGCACAACAAGAAGACCGTGGATTTGGAAAACGATGTCCCACATAACTCCTCGGTGATTTGGGTCACTTTTCGAGTCGAATCCCCATTTACCGCTATTTCCATGAGTGCGAGTACAAGCTCTTGTTCACTTCGTTGGTATCGTTGAAACAGTTCCGTAGAGAACTCCCTATCACTTGTCCACGGAACACGCAAGGTCAACCGTCCCACCCGGGGTGTCAGCTGGCGTGGATATGATCCGTTTGATAGACTTTTCGTTCTTTCGTCCGCTCATAACGGCGTGCCTCCAGCTGTTCTTCCACTTGCACCTCAAAGATTTGATTGAGGACTTGTTTCAGCAGCTTGGCCAATCCCTGATCTCTCGTCAATAATCCGTACAAAAGTTCGCCATTTAGGGTAATATGGTATTAAGCCATGTTTGCGTTCCTCCATATGTTTGGTGGTTTTGATCCACTGTTTATTCTACCAAAGGGGAAGCAACATGGCCCTTTTTCCATTTCCTTTTTACACAATTATACAGACTCAACTCTATGATTAATGCGCTTTGTCAATATTACGTTATGATGATGAACCTTAACTTTCCTAATTAAAAGTGCTCGTATTAGAACAATTAAGATAAAGGGTAATAAAAAAATGGTTTGGCCAAAGTAATTAATTCTAGAAATGCTATATAACGCAGGTGATATTGTAACGAATATTAGAATATCTGTACTAATAATTGCCGATGAAGAACAAGCTTTTATATAATAATACTGACAAAAAAAACCAACCAAAAATCCTACCGCTATTCCTGCCCATCCGAAATCAAACCAAATTAATCCCAAAAAATTTACCGTTCCATGCCCTCTTGGTAAATGATTGAAGGAAAAAATATCCATAAAATTATTTATTCCAATTAATGATAAAACTCCTTTTAGTACAGGTGAAGAAGAAACTAATTGTAAAGAAGAATCATTTGCTAGAGCTATCATTGTGTTATTGACATCATTTGATATATATGCTATTGATATATACTCAATGATAGCTAGTAGAGTATCAGTGGAAAAAAGAGCAACTCCATTTCTCTGCGAGAAAATTATTCCATATCTAAAAAATTCCGCAAATATTACAATTAAAATCAATGTTAATAAAACAATTATTATACTACTTATTTTTATTTTCTTAGGTTTAAATAATGCGTGGCAACAACTTATCACTACTACATAATATATAAAAAACATTCGCCCAGCTAAGAATAAAGCGTGGAACAATGTAACTGCCCCTATAAATAAAATTACAAATATTGAAAAATATCTAATTTTATTTGAAGGTTCCTTGCTGAATAATAATAATGAAGAAATAGCAAGTGGAATAATAAAAATATTGTTTAATGAAGATAACCCTATTATCCTATTATTAATAACCTCTTTTGCATAAACTGATATACCCTCATTCAAAAGAGATTGAATATTTATACTTGAAATCAAATTTAAGGCACTCTTTAAATAAAAAAATTCACCAATTAAGAAAATAAAGAAACAAATTATATTTATAATTATATAAAAATTGGTATTAACTCTTGTTTTTATTTGAAATAAATTTTCTTTTTTTAATAGTATTTTTGCAAAGAAAAATCCAGTCACCATTGAAATCATTAATATTAAGAATCTAAAAATCGATAAAAAATTGTGCTCTTTTGGTTTTACTCCCTCTAAGTAAGAGTTATCAGGCATAAATATATACCAAATGAGGAACTGCATAACAAAAATCGTCGGTATCATGAAAAACGGATTAAAAATATCTATTGTTTTTATTTTCATTTATTATTACTCCTTTAAGAAAACAAAAGACTAATCTGTATCTTTATAGTTAAAATACACCTCTAACTAACAATCTAAAAATACATATTTTCCTTTTATTCTATTCCAATAGCATTACACATATCATGAACTAATTCTTCCCAAGTATTTACTACATTATTTTTTGGTTTGATATTTGTGTTTTTATATAATAGTGCTTTTTGAATAGCTTCAATCATTGTTCTTTTATCACCTGTAAAATAAAAAAAACCGTTTTCTCTTCTTGATTTGAGGAATTCAGGTGCAACATAAGGAATATTACAATATGAATACTGTAGTATCTTCAATGAATCTGTTAATGACTCTGCTCCCTTAAAATATGATCTATTTGCTAATCCTATATCGGCAAATTTGATATATTTCACTGTGTCTGTAAATGCCATTTCACCATAATATATTATATTCTCTCTCCGGATCTTTTTTTCAAGCGGACCAATAATGTGAAAATAAATTTGTGGAAATTCTTTTGATGCTATATCTAAAAACTCATAGTCAAAATGAGAATTTCCAACAAAAACAGCATTTATAGTCTTTGGTTTAAAAGGAGAAACTATTTTCTCATCATCAAAATATCTAGTATCGATACCGTGATATTGCAACTTTACTATTTCCTTTATTTTAAATTTATTATATATATATTCACATGGGACACTTACTAAATCAAATTTCGTATAATTTTCGTTTTCGAATGTTATTATATATGGGTGAACATTTAATAATTTCAAATCATCTGAAACTCTATAAATAAACTTCGCTTTAGAATTTAGATTCTTGAAGGTTTTAAATAAAAGTAAAGCAGGAGTGCTTTCAAAAATAAATAAATCTGTTTGTTTAACAATCTCTTTTAATTCATAATTAATTTTATTACCATAATATGAAAAAAGCTTACTAGTGCATTTATTCAAATAATTATTTCTTAAATTAGCTGGATGCCACATTGTAAAATACACATAGCTATAAAGATTTTCCTTGATTTGTACTAATTTATTTTTCTCTTTCTCAATATTAAATGCAAAACGATAATCACCTTTTAATTTAGACAAATAGCTTATTGAAGCTGTTAAAAAAACTACTTTCCACCCTTTTTTATAAAATTCATTAGCAATCCAGTGAAAACCTGCTTTTCTTTTAGATTCATAATAATGACCTGTTACTAACGTAACTGTTTTTTTGTCTTTCATAAGCTTTCACCTTTTATTATTTTTTAAGGATTCTCCCCTACTTTTCATAAATCACTTGTTCTCTGTTACATGTTCACAAATAGTAGCTTCGCTTTAAGAAGTATTGATAATTTTGCACATGTTAGCTACTTTCCAATGACACAACATTACCTGCATCACACAACTCTCTGTTCGTTGTGTCTATAATCTAGATCATTGGTGTTTTTTAACCGTTTCATCTTGCTTTCGCTCCTTTTTCTACCTATCCCTAGGAGCAGTATAACTGGCGTGGGAATCATTATTATGGGCGATAATGTTTCTTTTGGAATATATTATGACATTCATGGCATTACAGGATTAACATATAATTGTTTCTTTTAGAATTTTTCTTGTTTTTTAATACTTTATTAATTTCTTAGTAGTTGATTTTCTGGAACATCTCTCAATTTATTAGCTAGTACTCCCACAACTAGTTCCTCTTTCTCCACATCTTTCGTGACTACACTCCTGTCTGTCACAGTGCCATCCTCCTTGATTACCTTTCCAGTAAAGAATAGTCACGTTAGCACCTATACGTCCTCCTGTTTTCACAGTCACTCCCTTAAATTTTCCAAAACGCTCCTTACTACGCGCCATAGTTATTATTTGTCGTAACAACACAAGAAGCAATATATGCGTAATCACCCAACTCTGAATAATCCATAATATAACAGTTTGTTTCTAAATTACAGTATTTACCTACCTTACGATCATTTTCAATGGCCACGCCTCGACCAACAATGGTTCTTTTCTCCAATAATTACCCTTTCATGAATCGCGGCTAAATCAGCAATAAACACTTCATCACCAATTTCGGTATTTGCATAAATAATGGCCGAAGTCCCAATTGTTACTCCCGAACCAATGACAGTTGGCGGAAGTTGTTTCGTTTCCGGTAAAATCGTGCTTTTGCACATGTTGGTTGTTTGCCAATTACAACATTGTCTTGAATAATGACATATCGCCTTTTTTTGTCCCTTCATAAATAACCACATTATTTCCATTGATTACATTTTTACCAAAAGAAACGTTTTCCTCATCACGACATTTTGGCCTTTGATCACAATTAGACATGTTGTCACTCCTTAAACTATAGCCGCCTATAAACAAACTACTATAGGCTTGTTTTTGGAAAGAAAATTCACGATGATGTTCACAATTTTTTTCGGATGCCTTTCCATCCCCATACAAAGGAATGGAAAAATCAGTCGGCTAAAATTGTTGAATTACCTCAGCCCAATCTTCTTCAAGCAGGTTGACTAAACGATTGCACCCAACTTCTACTGTTTCTACCCATTCCATTTCAGTTCTCAAAGTGAGGCAAGGAACTTTTGCAAAATAAGCCTCCTTCTGTACCCCTCCGAAATCTGTTACAATCGTTTTTGCATGTTTTTCTAATAAAAGCATCTCTAAATACGAAACAGGCTCAACAATTTTTATATGATCCGCTTTTTGTACAATTTCGGTTAAACCATATTCCTCTAACTTATGTTTTGTACGTGGATGGAGCGGAAGAAACACTATGTCCCCCAATTCAGCGAACGAGTTGAAAATCGCAAGAAGATGCTCTCTTGAATCCGTATTTTCAGCCCGATGAATCGTCGCAAGCAAATATTTTTTCGGCTCTAAACCAAACTTTTCAAGAGAATACTCCTTGCTCAGCTAAAGCGGAATTATATAAAAAGGCGTCATACATCACATCCCCAACATTAAAGTCATTTTCAGTGATGCTTTCTTTTCTTAAGTTTTCCACTGCCATATCCGTTGGAGCAAATAACAAATTCGATATATGGTCGGTTAGCACTCGATTAATTTCTTCTGGCATTTTTTATATGTAGCAGCCGTCCCCATCTCTCCGACCGGTTTCCATTTATACTTCGCTCCAATGGCCTGAGTAGCATCCTCAATAATCGCTAAATGATATTTTTGATCAATCTCCACAATCGGTTCCATTATCCGCCATTTGGACGTATAAATGAACAGGAACGGTTTCCTTTGTTCTCGGAGTAATAGCTGCTTCAGTTTTCGACGGATCGATATAAAAGTTACCGGATCAATATTCACAACAACCGACTTCGCCCCAGTACGAGCGATAGAATCAGCCGTAGGAAGAAAGTAAAAGAGGTAGTAATCACTCGCCAACGCCTACCGCTTGGAGAGCAATATGGATCGCGTCACTACCGTTCCCTACGACAATACTATGTTTGACATTGCTGTATTTTGCAATATCCGATTTTAATTGCTTTACGTTATCTCCTAAATAAAACGAGATGAGGACATGACTTCATCAAGCTTTTTGAAAATTTCTTCTTTCATGGATTGGTATTGTTCTGATAGATCGAGCAGGCGAATTTTCATTTTGTCCTGACTCCCTACCAAATTTATTAGTGATTTACAATACCGAAGTTAACCATCACAGTACAATGATGCCCCGAACGTTAGGACACTTCCTCGATAGTCGGTATATTCTATAAAAAACGTCCATTTTTTGTTTCTAATCTTAATATAAGAATAAAGTAAAGTATGTAATAAAAAAATTCATACAAACTATAAAAAAGCAAAAACTGTATAATATCTACATTCAAACATAAAAAGAGAACCAACACTGTACAAATAAAACGAAATGCCTGTAAATAAAAGAGTCTTCTAACTTCTCCTACAGCTAAAAAGGCAACACTTAACGGTGAGACAACAAATTTGATGACATACGAAAATCCAAGTATCCTTGCAAACTCTCCAGCAATAAACCATTTTTCTCCAAAAACAAATGCAAATAGCTGCGGTCCACAAAATAACAAGAGTATTAAAGTAAAAATAGAAACTAACGATAAATATTTTGCTGTCTTTAAAATAATTGGCCGTAATGGCTTATTTTGATTATATGCTTCTGAAATTTTTTGAAAAAATACCTGTGATACTGAAGTCGATATTACTGATAATGGTGTGCTTATTGTTCGGATCGTTAAGTTATAATAACCCAAGTTTGTACTTGAATAGATTTTACTTACAAATAACGCCGGCAATTGTAGTGACATTGTGTCTAAAAAAGCACTCAATGTATTAAATTTAGGATATTCTTTATAAATTATGGCTTGTTCCCTTATTTTCGATAAGGAGACATTTTTCCTAAATTCGTCAATAATACCTTCAGTCCTTGTAAAATTATAAAAAAGATAAACTACAGAAGCAGTAGCTCCCAATAAATGACCAAAGATTAAACCAAATTCATTCTTATAAATAAGACCTATTGCTATATTAGGAAGTATATTCCCAAATGTCTGTATTATCCTGCTTTTCGATAAGACATTGAATAGCTTTTCTCTATTAAACCAGTAATTGAAAATTTGTATCATGCCCAATAAAAAAGCAGCTAAAGGCATAGAATAAAGCCAATTTGCTATTCTTTCGTTTCCTATTAAGCTAATGATGTTTTTATGAAACAATAGTACAATAATGAACATCAAAATACTAATACTAAACGAAACAAGCAAAGAAAGGCTAAGCACATTTAGAGCATCTTCTCTTTTTTTTGGAGTCACAATAGCAAACTCATATCTTAATGTAACCGCTACAGATATAATACTTATCATAGAAATATATAGAGCATAACTCCCAAAATCACTCGGACTGTAAATCCTCGTTAATATAGGAGAAACTAAAATGGGTAGCAATTGGGCAATAGTTGTGCCTGTCATCAACGTCAATACGTTTCTCAGAAATTCTTGCTTTGTCAACCTTTTAACTTTATATAAAATCTCCACAATTGCCACCCCAATTATAATAGATTACGGTTTTTAATAGTTGTTGTTCTCTTTCTTGACTGTATTTCTTGATCAAAAATCATTTTCGCCCTCTCCACTACCATTTCAAAATCAAAAGCACTGTGATTGGTTGTAATCAACACCAAATCCGCTTCTTCAATCTTTATCTCATGTAATTCTTTTGTTTTGACTAACTTCCCATTCCACCTAAACTCTTTCACGTGTGGATCAACAACCGTCCAGTTTGCCCCTTCCTTCGTTAGGATGGGCAATACCGATAACTCGCGGTAATCATTGATATCTTTTTTTATAGACAACGCCTAACACAAGAATGTTCGAACCTTTTAATACTTTCCCGTGTTTATATAAAATTTGTTAATCTTTTTAAAATCAATATGCTCCTTTTCTTAGAAGAACCATAAACACTGTTTTTACTAAAATAACCATATCTAAAAATAATGATTGATTATATACATAAAACAATTCGACATTTACCCTTTCAGGATAACCAACCTCACTTCTCCCGCTCACTTGCCAATAGCCTGTAACTCCTGGCTTTACTGATAAAAACTTTGAAACTTTCCTCCCATATTCTTTTAGTTCTTCCTCAACCACTGGCCTGGGTCCGACTAAACTCATTTCTCCTTTTAATACATTGATAAGCTGAGGAATTTCATCTAGGCTTGTCCTGCGCAAGAAGCGACCTAAGTTTGTGATTCGGGGATCTTCATGCGGTTCTAGTTTGTAATTATTTCTTAAATATTTTTGATAAAGCTCTTTATCTGCTTTTAGTTTTTCTTCCGCATTCACAATCATAGAACGGAATTTGTAGATATAAAACTTCTCTCCGTGTTTTCCAACACGAACTTGTTTGAAGAAAATTGGTCCTTTCGAGTCACCGAATAAATAGAAGATGCTGATAATCAAAAAAAGCGGACTTGTTAAAATAAGTCCAATGATTGCTCCGACAATGTCCATTGCTCTTTTCGTAATAGCGTATAGTTTAGATATATCTTCTAAACTTTGAAAGGAAGTGTATTCTATTCTTTGATTAGAAACGACCGCTTCTTGCGCGGTATTCGATTTCTCCAAATTCCCACATCTCCTTTACTTCTTTTCTACTCTTTGTTCATTCAATATCCGCTCCATAAATTTGATTAAATCCGCTCTCAATTCCTCATTCTGCAACGCAAACTCAATCGTTGTCTGTATAAACCCTAACTTCTCCCCAACGTCAAAACGTTTTCCTTCAAACTCGTAGGCAAAAACACGTTGAATTTCGTTAAGCTTTTGAATCGCATCGGTGAGTTGAATTTCCCCGTCGGCCCCTGTTTCTTGGTTTTCTAAAAACATAAAGATTTCCGGTGTAAGTATGTATCGACCCATAATCGCTAAGTTAGAAGGCGCGGTACCTGGTGCTGGTTTTTCGACGAATTGACGCACTTGGTAGCGTCGTCGGCCTTGTTGTTCGAACGGATCTATTATGCCATATCTATGCGTTTGGTTGTCAGGAACAACTTGTACACCGATAACAGAACTAAGTGTTTGTTCGTATTGGTCAATCATCTGGCGTAAGCATGGTATCTCCGCTTGTACGATATCATCTCCAAGTAGCACTGCAAACGGCTCGTCTCCGATGAAATTGCGAGCGCACCATACGGCATGTCCAAGCCCTTTTGGCTCTTTTTGACGAATATAATGGATATCCACCTTTGAAGGCTCTTTCACTTTTTCTAATAGGTCAAACTTCCCTTTTTCCATTAAGTTTTGTTCTAACTCAAATGCATGATCAAAATGGTCTTCTATTGCGCGTTTTCCTTTTCCAGTAACAATAATAATATCTTCAATACCGGATTCGATCGCTTCTTCGACTATGTATTGAATCGTCGGTTTATCAACGATTGGCAGCATTTCTTTCGGCATTGCTTTTGTAGCCGGTAAAAATCTTGTTCCGAGACCCGCTGCTGGGATAATCGCCTTTCTTACCTTCTTCATCCAAACATCCCTCATTTAAAAAAATCTTTTAAAAATATATAAAACTAAGTTTCTATTATCCGATATACATTATAGACACCTAGTTTTAGCATCCCTCATCAAAAAATTTTTTTTAAAAATATATAAAACTAGGTGTCTATTATCCGAATAAATAATAGACACCTAGTTTTATATAATAATTAAATTTGAAGTGGGCATCTAACCCGCCCTCACGCCATACCATCGACGACTTGCGTCTAAGGTGAACGGACTATCATCGTCCTCACCCACAGCATGGCCGAGTGCCTCCATGGATATCGGACAGGAAGCCTCGCCGGTCAGGTATTATCCTGACAACAATTGGTATATGATAGGAAATACCCTTATTTAAAAAAACCTAAAAACTTTTTCGATTTCACTCTTGCAGGAATTTCTTTGTAGACAGCTTTCCCTTGCACTAGAAGTTCGGCATTTTCTGTAAATAAGTACACCATATCTACTCCATATTTTTTTTCGATTTCATCCAATGCTTCGTTTATCTTAAATATTCGATTCGTGACATTATGAGCATCTGAAGCAATAAAGTGGGTTAAATTAGCTTCTATTAATTGCATTGAAAATTTTTTAATATTTTTCCCGAAGTGGCCGACTATACTTGAAGCGGTTACCTGAGTTAAGGCTCCTTTTTTCACGAGGTTGTATAATAGGTCCGGTTGTTCGATGATCTCTTGATTTCGTTCCGGATGAACGATAATAGGTGTTAAACCATTCATTTGAATATCGAACAACAATTGTTCTGTATATCGGGGAACATGATTAGAAGGAAGCTCTACAAATAGATGCTTCCCTCTATTACATAAAGTCAAGATTAGATCCTGGTTATAATCTTCCAAAATCTCTCCATATATTCTTGGTTCTTGTCCGGGTAACACATGAAGCGGAATAGATTCTTTTTTTAAGATAAGATTTAGTTCTTCCACTTTTTCTAAAATTCCTAGTTTCGTATTTTCGTAAAATCCGTTGTTATGGTGAGGTGTTGCGATGATTGTACGAATCCCTTCTTTAAAAGCAGTTTTAGCCATTTGAATACTGTCTTCTAAATTTCTTGCCCCATCATCAATTCCAGGCAATATATGACAATGGATATCAATCATGACAATCACCCCACATATTTCCCATTTATTTCCCTTTTAATAGTACCATATTCATAGTGTTTGTAAATAGGGAAATTTTGTCGAATGCAATTTATTTCCCGCCGTAATAGTAGTAATAGTGGTTACCTTTTACTTTTTTATTATTTAGTACGACACCAAGGATTCTGGCATTTGCAGCCTGCAGCATTTCTTTCGCCTTTATTGCTTGTTCAATCTCCGTCTTTCCACTTGAAACGACAAGGATTGTCCCGTCACAACGATTTGCCAGAATTTGCGCGTCTGTTACTGCTAAAACAGGTGGTGTATCAAACAGAACTATATCAAATTCCTCATAAACTCTTTCTAATAACTCAACCATCGCTTTTGATGCTAATAATTCTGCCGGGTTTGGAGGGATTGGGCCGCTCGGTAAAACATATAGTTTTTGTTCATCAGATTCAACAACAGCTTCCATCAAATCCATTTGTCTTGTTAATACATTTGTCAGGCCAAAGGTATTCGTTAAATTAAAGGTATAGTGGACAGTTGGTTTCCGCATATCCGCATCGATTAGGAGAACGGTTTTTCCCTGTTGGGCAAAGACGACAGCTAAATTTGCAATTGTAGTAGATTTTCCCTCTGCAGGTCCGGAAGACGTAACGATTAATGAACGGATTTCCTTATCAATAGAAGAAAACTGGATGTTCGTTCGGATGGTTCTGTATTGTTCCGATATAGGTGACTTAGGATTTAGTTTAGTAATTAACTTACGTCTATGTTCTAAAAGAGCTTTTTTCTTATTTTTAAAAGCCAACTGTCTCACCTCTTACTTTTGCCTTCCGTTCCGATCTTGTACTTGAATCATCTTGCTCATCAATTGTCGCAATGACACCGAGCACTGGAAGTTCCAAAAATTTTTCAATATCCTGCTCTGTTTTAATTGTGTTATCCAAGTATTCTAGTAAAAATGCTAATCCTATACCTGTCATCAAACCGACAACAAGTGCAATTGCAATATTTAATATAGGCTTAGGTTTAACAGGAGCCTGGTTATCTTTAACAGTAGCTTTCGCAAGAATGCTTACGTTATCTACATTCATAATCTTAACGATTTCTCTTTTAAAGATTTCAGCCGTTTTGTTTGCAATTTCAGCAGCCTGATGGGGATCAGGATCTTGTACGGAAATATTAACGACCTGTGAATCCTTTTCACTTTGGACATTTATCTTTTCATTTAGTTCTTCGGCAGTCATGTCCAAATGAAGCTCTTTAACTACTAATTCCAATATAGCCGGACTTTTTATGATCACATTATAAGTATTAATTAACTGCAAGTTTGTTTGTACTTCATTGAAATTGTATAAAGCCTGTTCGTTTTTTGCTTGGTTAACTAGCAGTTGTGTAGAGGCTTGATAAATCGGAGTTAAGAAAAAATAACTGACAACTCCACTAACCATGACTGCCGTTAAAGTGACAATTAAGATTAAACTTAGTCTCTTCCTAAGTGTCATAAATAATTCTCTTAAACTTATTGTCTCTTCCATTGTGTCCTCCCAAACATTTAGATGAAAAAACTATGAATTATTATATCATAATATGTTGTCAATTATTGTTTTTCTTGTCATAATTTTAATGAAATTGTCTTTTTGTGTATTCTATTTTTATTTAACCTTATTTTCCTGTTAATTAGTAGTATTTTTTAATGATTGGAAAAATTTGTCTGACCCATTTAAATTTTCCGTCTACTTAGCATAGTATAATTTTTGGGGGTTCAATTCATGAGAGTTTTTCTTACTACAATACTAGCCATTGCTTGTGCAATCGTATTGATTCTCGGAAACTTGCATTGGGATAAAAAAACGGCCATATCTTCTAAGAATGGCAACAATATAGAAACAACTAAAATTGATTCGAAAAGCCTCAATGATTCCTCTTCTTCAGTGGAAGGTAAAGAAGCTTTAAATGAAGATTTAATCAAACTTGCAAAAAACTGGCCAAAAGAAGGTTTAGAGGTATATAAAAAAGCTTTGAAAGAAGGCAGGCCTTATAAAATTTTAATTGTTGGTTCAGCTTCATTAGCGGCAGATTCCGGAGGGTGGCCAAATCTGGTAAAGAAGAAATTGATGGATGCATACAGCGGAACAATCTCAGTTACTTTTAAAGAGTATAATCTTAACTCCCTGGAGTTCGTACAACAAGATAAAACACAAGAACTTATTGATGAAAAAGCCGATATGATTCTCTTTGAACCATTTATATTAAATGATAATGGAATAGTACGAATAGAAGATACATTGGATAACATTATGAATATCATGAAAGAAGTTAAAACCAACA
Source organism: Bacillus methanolicus (assembly GCF_028888695.1). Lineage (NCBI taxonomy): Bacteria > Bacillati > Bacillota > Bacilli > Caryophanales > Bacillaceae > Bacillus > Bacillus methanolicus. The sequence continues at coordinate 245,932 of NZ_PNFF01000002.1, forward strand.
ATCCAGATACAACTTTTGTTTTGCAGCCCCCACACCCGTTATTTAACGCAAAATATTATCCGCTACAAGTTGAAGAATTAAAAAAATTTACAAAGCAAAACAATATTCCTTATTTGGATCACTGGGCGGCTTGGCCGGATCCGGCAACTGAAGAAATCAAGAAATACTTGTTAGAAGATCAAAGTGGTCCAAATCAAGAAGGGCATAAGATTTGGGGAAAGGTTGTTGAAGATTATTTGATCAATCAATAAATACAAATAAAGAGAGAAGCTGTTTGGACAATTCACCAAACAGCTTAATTCAACTCTAAGTGTTTTTTTAATTCATTTTGGACTCTTTGTTTTTCTTCATCGCTGACAATTAAATAATAAACGCCATTTATTTTTGTTCCATTGCCGCTAATCGTCATTTGTTCAATTTGATTGCCTGCAGTTTTATAATTCTTTTGAATTTTAACCATTTCATCAAAGGTTAAGTTCGTTTTTACATTGCTGCCCAGCGCTTTAAAAATTTCATCATAGTTTGTTAAGGTCGACAAACTTGCACCTTCTTTGATAACTTCTTGAATGATTTGGCGCTGCCTTAATTGGCGGCCATAGTCTCCCCTTGGATCATCATATCTCATCCGCGAATACTTTAAAGCCTTTTCACCGTTTAAGGTAAGTTCTCCTTTCGGAAAATGGACTCCTTCATACGTAAAGTCCAGGTCATTATTAACGGTTACTCCGCCGACAGCATCTACGATATCTTTAAAGCCTTCCATATTAATCTGCATATAGTAATCGATTGGAATGTCCAGAAAGTCTTCAACTGTCGATATTGACATTTCGACCCCGCCGAACGCATATGCATGATTAATTTTATCTTCTGTTCCTTTTCCGGCAATCTCCGTTCGGGTATCTCGCGGGATACTTAACATTTTTACTGAGTTTTGATTAGGATTCACTGTTAAAACAATTATTGTATCTGACCGCCCCCGGTCTCTTTCCCGTTCATCGACGCCTAACATGAGAACCGAGAATGGTTGCTTTTTCGCTAATGTAACATGTTCCTGGCGTTTTTCAGATTTTTTCCGGTCAATTGGCTGGTGCATCGCTTCAACTGCATCTGTTAGCGACTTATAGACCGAGTATCCATAGGCTCCTGCTCCCAATATCAAAATTAAAAGAACAACCCCTGTGATACGAAGCCATGTTCTCTTTCTCTTTTTCTTTTTCTTTTCCGCCCTCATTAGTGGTAACCTCCAAAGCTTTGCAAAAAAATAAAACTAACAATCTTAAGAATAACAGATATTGCTCAATCTGAATACACATATTTTTACAATATTCTACGAAATTCGCACTATTCATTTAACAAAATGTATGGATTATCGTTAAGTAAACTAAGACATAAAAATAATAGTATAGGATGAAGGGGGCTTTCCGGGCTCTTTTCAATTCGTTATTAAGGATTTTTATTTCAATCCTCTAGCATTATTTCTTGTTTAGCTACTCTCCTTCCTAAATATTTAATCAAACGTTTGATTAATAAAATGAAATATCTTTTCTCGCATATCTTTAAAAAAATTCAGCCTCCCGCTGAAACTTGTTCAGCAAGAGGCTTTCAGATTTACTTGACGTTTCGACTATGCCATTTCCATGCGCTTGCAATTATCTCTTCAAGTGAATATTCCGCTTTCCAGCCAAGTTCTTCGTAAATTTTTTTCGATGAAGCGACAAGGCGAGCCGGGTCGCCCGGGCGGCGGTCGGTGTATTCGATAACGGCTTTACGGCCTGTAACTCTTTCGCACGTTTCAATCACTTCTTTAACAGAATAGCCTAAACCGTTTCCGAGGTTGTAGACCGCGGTTTTCTTTTTGCCGTCAAGCAGCGCTTCTAACGTGAGAATATGTGCACGAGCAAGGTCGGTGACATGGATGTAGTCACGAATGCATGTCCCGTCCGGAGTATCATAATCTGTACCAAAGACAGAGATTTTCTCGCGCCGGCCTGACAAGTGCTGTAAAACAATCGGAATTAAATGCGTTTCCGGGTTATGGTCTTCGCCAATTTCCGCCGACTCATGCGCTCCGGCTGCGTTGAAATAACGAAGTACGACATAGTTAAGACCATATGCCGCCGCAAAATCTGCTAAAATTTGTTCAACCATTAATTTTGAACGGCCGTATGGATTAATTGGATTTGTTGGGCAATCTTCTGTTATCATTTCAACATTCGGAATCCCATACGTCGCTGCTGTTGATGAGAAGATGAAATTTTTCACGTTAAATTTCAGCATTGTCTCCAGTAGCGTTAACGTGGCCGCAACATTATTTCGATAATATTTGAGCGGATTAATCACCGATTCGCCGACTAAGCTGTTTGCCGCAAAATGCATGACTGCTTTAATCGGGTATTTTTCAAAAATCGAATCAAGATCCGCTCGATTACCTAAGTCTCCTTGAATAAACACCGCACACTCATCGACTAAATATCGATGGCCAGTCGATAAGTTATCAAGCACGATGACTTGCTCTTTTTCAACTAACTCTTTCACTAAATGACTGCCGATGTAACCGGCGCCGCCAACTACTAAAATCATAGAAAATCCTCCTAACAAAGGCCTTTTGAAAACCGCCCCGTTCTCCTTCCCATTCTACGAAATTTATAATATAAATATCCACTACATATATGTATTCCCTTATCGGATTATCCCTTCCAAACTTGAGTAAATCAAAAGCAGGGGTCTGGCCCCTACTTTAATTGGGGCCAGACAAAGAAACAGGAGAAGATGAACCGGCGGCATTGATCGTCTGGCCCCTGCTTTAATTGGGGCCAGACCCCTCTAAAAAACCTATACAAGAACTGTTCGCGGTCCTTTCTTTCTTGGATATTGATCATTGTCAACCGGGGTATCATCAAATGGCTTCCCGGCAGGAACCGCCCGTTCACGTCCCCATGCCCGAATTTGTTCAATTTGCTCAGGACTTGTTTGCGAAAGAGGAACAACATTTTCAAAAAATTTAATAAACGTTTGGTCTGTAATGGAATCATCACCTTTTACCACTGCTTGTTTGACAACATCCCTTACAGCAGCTTCTATATCTGCTCCGGCGAATCCATCAGACAGGCGAACCAGCTTCTCGAGAAGACTTGGGCTCACATCTCGTTTCAAGCCTTTGTTGATATAAATACGGATGATTTCTTCGCGTTCTTTCGGTGTCGGTAAATCGACAAAGAACAACTCATCAAAACGCCCTCTTCGCAGAAGCTCCGGCGGAAGCTTTGACACATCATTCGCTGTTGCAACAACAAATACACGTGCAGGGCTTTCTTGGAGCCAATATAAAAATTGGCCGACCATTCGCGTGGACGTACCGCCGTCGCCGCCGCCAACGGCACCCGCTAATCCTTTTTCGATTTCATCAATCCAAAGCACGCATGGCGCAACATGATCAGCAGTGGCTAAAGCTTCCTTTAATCTCGCTTCACTTTGTCCTAAATATTGGCCGTGAATCGTAGAAAGATCAAGCCGGTACAACGGCAGATTCCATTGGGCAGCAATCGCTTTTGCGGATAAGGATTTTCCACATCCGGGAACACCAACTAATAAAATACCTCTTGGAGGGCGAATCCCGCGTTCGCGCAAGTCTGCAGTTAACAGTTTTTCATTGGCTTCCAGCCAGCGCTTCAAACCTTCTAAACCGCCCACTTGATAATCGTCGCGAACTTGAACTCTCTCAATACCTGAAATATCAGCAAAAATACGATCCTTCGCGTGCATAAGCTCTTTTAAGTCTTCATTTTTAATTGATCCATTTGCTAAAAGTGTAGCAATGACGTTTTCTGCTTCAATTTGGCTGATACCGGCTAAGATGGCAGCAGCCTGTTTTTCTTCCTCTTCACCCCACTCAATCGGGATTTCTCCTCGATATGGTGAAATTTGATCCCGAATGATCATTAACATTTCGTCTTCATTCGGCGGAGCCAACGTAATCGACATTCCGAGGCGCTGCAAAGGACCCCAAACAGGTTTATTGGTTATAACAATAATGCTTCCGCCTGTTTCTGTTGCCATCATTGCGAGATCTTGAAATTGTCTCGCCGTCGGTGTATCGTCCTCAATATCTTGGACCTCTGTGAAAATAAACGTTAAATTTTGTTGTTGACTAATCTTTTGGCTTGCAAAATCAATTCCCCCCATAATGGAGCGGTCGTCATTGACAAGGCGGTTGGAAATAATATCTCTCGTTCCTTGAGAAATCGTATGAAAAAACACCGGAATTGAAAGCTTATGTGCGATCTGTCCTGCAACATCCAAAGCTCTTGAACGTTCGGAAGTTCGAATCGAAATAAAAGGAATTCTTGCTTTTAAATATCTCTCTAACGTACTTAAACAGCTTTTTAAATCATTCATGGCAATATAACCCTTCTTCTAGTAGATTTTGGTCCCTTTATAGTGGTGTTTTCATCCGTTTGGATTGTGCTGATCGAAGAACCAAATACATTCTCGACTTGATCGAATTGTGTGATCGGATTATTTCTTATAAGCATTCGCAACCGCCCTGTTCGATCTATTTTTGAACTGTCCTCCAGTGATTCCTGCGTGCTTTTCGCATATTCATGCAAAATATTATGCATCGACTCTCTTACTTGTTCAGGAAAAGCAGGCAAATGCGCAACACGTTTTAAAACTGCCAACCGCCTGCGCGCCGATAAAATCGCTTTAACAAGAGCCGTTTCATCACCATTCCAATGGTTTAGTTCCTTCTGAAGCTGATCGGCTATTTGACGAAGACGGAAATCGATTGTTTCATAAAGGCGCTGCGTAAGCCGCTCCGCAACACCTATCGTCCATTCGATACTCCCTTGTTCCATGAATCGTATGGTCTCCTCATCCTTCGTTCCCTCTTTTAATTGTTCAAAGCAATCAACCCACTCGGCATAGGTAGTCGGTATGCTCATAGCAATTTCGTACTCCTTCTTTTTACAAGCGCAGCCGGCGGCTTTAAATCCCACTCGGGAAATTGTGTCGCAAGCGCGCTGTTTGTTGTTTCTTTTTCAACTTCTTCAAGGACTTTTAGAAAGGCACTTTCTCTATTCTCTTTTGATTTGTTTCGATTTAATAGACCCGCTTGGTTTTCCGGATGACTCATCGTTTTTACTCCCCCTTAGTTCACAACGGATCGTGCTGTATCATAACTTGAGAATGTATATTGCTCAGGTGTAATGGATTCTAATAGATTTGTAACGAGAGCTGCATTCTTATCCTCTTGTGCATACTCTTTTCTCCAATCAACCAACTCCGCTAAGGATGCACGTAAAATTTGCTTGCACTGCTCTGATAAGTTTGCAAATTCTTGAATGATTTGATCTTTTCTTTTTTGAAGATTCTTTTTCCCCAAATAGAAGTAGACAAAGCAAAAGATTGCAAATACAAATAGAAATGGCGCACTAAAGCCCATGAGCGTAAATAAAATACCGCCTGCTAAAGAAGCCCAATGCTTCAATGTCAGCTTCACTTGGTTTATGGCCTGTTCTTTCCGTTCTTCAAAATGACTTTCAAGTGATTGAATTAATTCTTGTTCATTGGATCCATCTTGTGTGACTCCCGTCCATTGATCAATTTCAAGTTCTACATCAACAGGAACGCCCGCACGGTTTTCAGCTGTTATATCATCATGAGCGCTTTTAATCCATTCTTTTGATAACGCAATGGAAAACTTTTGTGTTGCCAGTGAAGCGTTTGAGACCTCCGGATGCATAGCAAAATTTGTTAAAAGCTGCGTAAAGGAAACCCGTTCCTCCAGTGTTTTCTCATCGTCAAACAGCTTTTGTGCTCGATCACGATCTCCATTTTCTTGAATAATTAATGATAATAGTCTCTCATCTCTGCGAAGAGGAAGCTCTTCATCATCAAATTTCGAAACGAGCGTGTCAAGTAAAGCATCTACTGCATAGGCAATGCTTTTTTCCGGCGTAATCTCTTTTGAAAAAATATCGTTAAAATAGTCGTAAATAATTTTATGAAGCTTCGCTCCTTCAAGACTCTCCTCTAATTTCGGCCATGTCGGGCTGTATTCTTTCAGATACGGATACGATTGATCGTTTAATTTTTGCAATTTCGACTCGAGCGCAACCTTCCATTGATGATGCTGCTCTTCCACAAAGCCAACCTTTTGAGATAACTCCTCTATCCAAGACTCGATTTTCTTTCCGCATTTCATCCGGGCATCAGGACCGAAGATTCCATTTGTAAAGCCATCTATTAAAATAACAATCTCTCTTTCTAAACTATGTGGATCTTGCAAGCCGAAATAGCGTTCAAGCCATTCTCTGCTTGCTTTGTATCTTGCGCCGCGGCGAGTCACCAGCGCAAAGAATAAGGACGTTTTTTCATCATCACGGCGAAGAGCCTCAAGCATTGCTTTTTCAGCCAATTCTTTATTATCGTTCAGCCAAGCGGAAAGCGCGATTAAACACGGAGCCAACCAGTAGCGGGGAGCAGCCAGCATATGCTCTTCCGTTGTGTTCTCAATCGTTTCTTTTTTTACAAGGCTTACGTCAACTGCTTGAAGAATTCCCGTTACGCGACGTCGTATTTCCGCGTAATGAACAAATTTCGTTTCAAGTTCTTGGCGAACCTTTACAATTCTCGTTTCAGCCAGCTGGACATTTTTTTCGATTCATCACCACATTTTGTGATTTAACTAATAAAAATGAAAACACTCACAGATTCCTGGCAATAATGTTAGCGCCTACTTAACATAACAGGAGGTTCTGTAAGTGTTTTCTGTATCACTAGATTTGCCAGAGTTTGAAGTTGTTAAACAAGTATTTCTTGAAGATTGCAATCTGTTACATGTTGAGAAAAATACGATGGAAGAACGTTGTACTTTTTGCGGCTTTTTTACCAGTAATGTCCACGACTGGCGGACAAGAAAAGTTCGTGATCTATCTATATTAGGCAAACCCCTTTTCTTATTTGTCAGAGTGAACAGATACCGTTGTCACAACTGTAATGAGGTATTTTCCCAAACATTTGAATCGATTAGCCCTAAAAAACATCAGACCAATCGATACAGAGAATATCTGTATCAAATGTGCAATGGATCCACTATTCAAGAAGTAAGTCGAAAGGAAAAAGTTCCTTATACGACAGTAGAAAGAATTTTTTATTCCATCGCTAAAGAAAAAGAAATGGAGCATTTAGAACATCTTGATAGTGCTTTAGAAAACAATGAACTAGTCCTTAGCCTTGATGAAGTCGCTGTTCGAAAGGGTCACCGATATGAAACCGTTCTAATGGATGCCCAATCTGGCAGTGTTCTTGGTATGGAACATCAACGTAGTTATGATTCTACTCTAACCTTACTCTCCAAGGAGATCCTGGCTAATAAGTGTGTTCAAACCGTTGTCATGGATATGTGGGATCCCTTTCATAAAGCTGTTAAATCCGTATTTCCAGAGACCTGTATCGTCATTGATAAGTATCATGTAGTGCAAAAAGTTACCCAAGCACTTGATCAAGTAAGGAAGAATATTCCTGGCCTGAAAAAAGAACGGTTTAAGCTCTTGAAAGGTTCTGAAAAGCTAACGGCTAATGAAAAACAACAATTAGACGAAATGCTCGAAGAGCACCTAGAGTTGTCATATGCCTATTTTCTAAAAGAGCTATTTAGAGAAGTTTACCAAGCACCGGACTTTGATACAGCTGATTCACTCTTGGAAGAATGGATCCAACTTGCATGGAGCAGCCCATTTCCGTCATTCCATCAAGTAGCCAAGACCTTAGAAAATTGGAAAGCACAAATTTTGCAATACTTTCTTACACCCTTTACAAATGGCCGGATTGAAGGCACAAACAATAAAATCAAGAATATCAAAAGACGTGCATTTGGTTTTAGGAATTTAGACAGATTTAGACTCCGTGTATTTTTAGAATGTACAGGTAAAACTTATAAAAATCAGGCTGCCTGACCTTGTCCTTCATCAGCTTTCCACAGTGTAGTTGGTAGAAAGGAAGCCGTCAAGGAAAGCACTTGACAGCTTCCTTTCTACCAACTAAGTGGTCACTAAGCTGACGAAGGGGTTACTATAGATTGAGTACCAATCTTGCTAACTTATTTCAGGAATTGTGTGGACATCACAGAATATGGTGAAGAGACTTTTTTTCTAATTGGTCTTTTCGAACAAATTCATGAAATTCCCTGATGAGAGCATCTAAATTTGCTCTTGTATCAATCACTTCACTATGTACTGCATTCACTTGATCGGATACGTATGCTACTCCATTTTCTAATGAACGAAGACTTGCTTCAATTCTGCTTAAATCAGCCTGATGTATAATACGTTCTGATGACATCTTTTCTTCACCCCTGAATTACTGCAACATCACCGTTTTTTGTAACAGCCCTTAGTGTGTCAGTATATACTTCGATAAACGCATAACCAGGATGCAGCGCTATACTTCTCGCGCGATCCATTTGCGGCGGAAGAGCCTCGCCTCTTTTATAATGCTGGACAATATCCAACTTCACATCTAACGTATGAACCTCATATGGATTTCCTAAATAACATTTCGCAATGATCCCGATCGGGTATTGGTAAGGTGTTAATTCAGGAAATTCGCTTTGTATCGCTTGTTTCAACTCTTCAATTTGAGCATGGCTGCAAGTTACCCCGCCTGCATCCAGCTTTGTTACAGCATTTACATAGGCTTCCGAACGTTTTTGCCGTAAACGCTTTTCTAATGCCAAACCTGTTAACTCCACCGTTGTACGGGAAACTTGTGAAGGAGTTACGCTCAAGTTTACCTTTTGATTCACGTTCGTATTAATAATCGGCCGCCGCATTTTTTTCCTCCTCTCATCGCAATTATGGCAATAAAGCATTTAGAGTTTCTTTTGGGCAAACATTTACTTGAAATGTCTACTTCACCTCCCAATAAATTACTATATGGTAATATTTAATCATGTATGGTAGATATGGAAATTTTACTATAATAAGCCAGCGTTTGGAATTAATTTTACAAAAAAATTTACATTTTTCTACAATTAAATAGCTCCTATTATCTTGAAAAATAACATATTGTCGAAAAATTTTTATAGGTATTATAGTCTTATATATGGTAAAATTTTCAGGCGATTATTTTTCACATAAAAAGGGAGGATGATCAAAATGAAGAAAGCAGCTAGATTAATAGCACTCATACTGGCATTGGTAGTTGTATTTGCCCCCATGAATACTACGGTGGATGCTTCAAGTATTGACCGAGTTAAATGGGGAAAGATGTATTTAAAAAAAGGAATGATTGGCAAGCTGATCATTTTACAGGATACAAACATCTATTCTAAAGGGAAAAATGGAAATTTAACCGTTGCAGCAAAAGCAAAAAAAGGCCAGGAAATAGGTGTATATACTTTTAAAAATAATTTATACGGCGTAGGCGGGAACAGATACATAAAGAAATCTTCTGCAGTCAAGTATCAAACTCCATCAAAGCAAATGTTATCAAAACTGAGAGTTGTTACGAAAGGATTAAAGTTAAACCCTAAAAAGACTTATGTGTATTACAATTATGATGACCAAGCTAAAGATACTTGGCGCTATACAGGAACAGATTCTGATAGATGGGACCTTTGGACAGTTTCGAGAGAAAACGGAGAAAAAGATTATGTTGCTTATTATGAAGATAAATCGCGTATGGCTTTTGGAGTTCAGGAATCAGAAATAATATTAGAAATCCCTTTACCTTTAACCCTTAACAAAAAATGGGAATTTTTCGTATACGAAGGTGATCCTGTAGAAAAGTTTACAGTTACATCTTTATCAAAAACTATAAAAACACCTGCAGGAACATTTACAAATGTTATTGAGATTAAAAGTTCTTTTGGTTATGTCTATTATTATGCTGAAGGTATTGGACTTATTCGTGTTATAGATAAAGGGAAAATAATATATGAGTTATACAAATTGTATTAAAAAGTGGTTTTCTGTTGGGATATTAAAATCATTGTTTAATCCATTAGATTGCTAGAATACCAATATGGTGAAATTTTTTTCGTATAAAATTAGGAGGTATTTCAGTGAAAAAATGGATTTTAGGTGCAGCCGTCTGTTTTGCGTTGATGTTCAGCAGTTTCTTTCCTCATGAAACATCCGCAAAAGTAATATGGGACGGCATGGAATTAAAGAAAGGGCAAATCGGCAAAGTAACCATTTTAAAACAAACAGAGCTTTATCAACTGAATGGTACGAAAAAGAAAGTTTTACGAAAATTAAAACCGGGTGAAGTATACCGTATTTATCAATTTCTTCCGGGAAAACTCGGTCTTGGCGGCGGAAAATTTATTGACCGTGACAACCGGATCAAATATCAAACCCCATCAAAAGAAAAAATACAAGCATTGGGGGTAAAAATCACGAAGCATAGATATCAAAATACAATTGATTATCCTCAAGTGTCAGGCTTAATTAGCAAATCTGCTCAAAATAAAATCAATGAAACTATTAAAAAACATGTCCGCGCATCTTACAATGGACTTGTTGAATTAGAAAAGCAGGAGAAAGAACTCCGCGAAGAATATTATGATCCAGAAAACGATTATGAATTTTGGTATAACTTTGAATACAATATGTCATATGAAATCAAATACAATGAAAACAATCTGTTAAGCATTTTAATTTACGATTACATGTATACAGGCGGTGTTCATGGGATGACAGACGTAACATCCTACAACTTTAATGTGTTAACAGGACAGCAATTAAAACTAGGCAACGTCGCAAAATCTCAGACAGCTTTGAATAAGATTAAAAAATACGCGATTACCGATTTAACTAACCGCGCAAACCGCGGGGAAATGGTATTCAAAGAGTTCTTACATGATATGAAGATCAACAACGATCGCCCATTCTATTTCACATCGAATGGTATTGTCATCAAGTTTTTCGAATATGAAGTGGCTCCTTATGCAGCGGGAATGCCTGAAGTCAAAATTCCATATTCTGTATTTAAATAAGCATTAATGAGGGGTCTGGCCCTCACCGCTTTAAAGCGTTAATGTGGTGAGGGCCAGACCCCTTATCACTATTTTAGTTTGTTCAGCAGTTGTTTGGATGGTGTTTCGTATTTTATGTGGGTCGGCATTTTTGTGACGTAGTAGCCTCCACCCAAGCCGTATTGCCCGCCGTAAAGTTTGTCATACGTATAGACGCGGTATTGCTCGCCCGGCTTTAAGATTCTTACAAACTGCAGCTTATTATATCTGTCTCTCTTCCACAAATTAATAGGCTTCTGAACGGTGATTCTTCCGATTTGCCCTCTCTTTAATTCCGAATTTCCCCACATTACAATGATTTTAGGCTTAATTGAAGTTAATTCTATAAAATCAGGATCATGTACCACATTAGGTCGATAAAACTTGATCAAACCGACATTTTTTGCATAGTAACGATACGTACCATCACTATCTTTTACTTCCACGACATTTTTAAATGTCCCTGCTCTTGTTTTTATCGTTTTTGTTACGGAAGTAATTTTGGAAGTAATTTTCTTCCCCTCATAATTCGTATACGACCAAGTTGTTCCTATCTTTACTGGATATACTAGATGCTTGAAAGAGAATTTTTCATAATCAGGGTTTCCGATTATAAGACCTGTTTTATCCTCTTTGTAATACTTTTTGTAATATTGATAATGGTCATACTCGTAGACAACATTCCATATGTGCTTCCCGTCTTTGACATGGCTAAATTCCTGGATACTGGATCCTTCCGAATGAGAATACTGTAATACTTTTGTTGTGTCAGGCATGTAACTGTCATATCCACTCGCAAAAGCTTTCTCTGTGAACGGCATTATTGTGAAAAAACTGACAACGGCTGACAACAAGACGAATTGAAAAAGCTTAGATTTTTTCATCTATCTTCCCTCCTTCATATTTTGATATTCTTGGGATTGGATGATACTCCTGCTTTTCATTTAAAAACAGGAATAAAGGATGGGTCCTTTTGGGAAAGTTATCAGACTTACTTCTCTATTAAAATATGGAGGGAAAGCTTATAAATGGGAGTGAAGGCTTATATATCAGAATGAAGGATCATAAGATGAAGTGGCGGCTCATATATCTAAACGAAGGCTTATATTTTGAAATGAAGGCTCATATATTCAAACGAGGGCTCATTTTTCGAAATGAAGGCTCATTTATTCTAACGACGGCTCATATTTTGAAATGAAAGCTCATTTATTCAAACGAGGGCTCATATATCAAAATAAAGGCTCATTTATTCTAACGACGGCTCATTTTTCGAAATGAAAGCTCATATATTCAAACAAGGGCTCATATAAGAAAAGGAACAAGAGCTGTTTTAACTCTGATTCCTTCCGATTAGATTTAATACTGTCTACTTTTGGGACCTCAATGCACAGACGTACATCCTAATTTTTCTGTTCTATTGCAAATTGTTTTGATAATTTCAAAAAATCATCTGCAACCTTGGTATTCAAGATTGATTATCTCTTTCATAATTTCGGATGGTGATAGGCACGGAATATGAATGTTTACTTCTTTTCATTTGCTCAATTAGTTTTTTTGTTACAAAATCTTGTCTTTTTAACATCCTTTCTGGAGCAACGTACACACCATCTTCTACTGCTTTTTCCAGCTTAACGATTCGTTCTCTACTTAGTTTTTTGATTCTCATGGTTGATCCCTCCTCAATAATAGGTTGAAACCAACTGCTTCGATGCTTCTGTATCCAAAACCATTTGTCGTATTCTTGGGTTCAGGATCTTTGCATTCAATGTTTTTTGGTAATGCTCCACAAGCTTTGACTTTGAGACAAATGTTACGTAGCCATCAAACCCTAGCTCAAAGCTTCTTTTACAAGCGATAGCGAATAGGTGTGGACCTACTCCTAAAAACTCTTTACTTTTTATGTTCCATGGTGCACTTTCAACCAGGTGAATATTTACCCATCCCTGTTTAACCTCGTATGCAATCAATCCTTGTATTCGGTCATCACCTTTAATGGTCAACTTTTTCAGTTCACACGAAGGATGCTTGAGATACATCACCCAATCAAAGTTATTCCAGCCGAATTCCGGACCAATCTGTTTCAAATCTTCTTTTGTTGCTTCATTAACTTCTGTTGGATATATTTCTCCTGATTCACGATGTTCTAAACATGGTGTGATTCTATCAATGATAACATCCATCTCTTTGGTGAGTTGTAGATCGATGCCTTCAGCATGTATTCTATTCTTTATTTCATCAAGTACTATATCCAACTTTTTACTCCTCCGACAAGTCGTGATCTATATTTTAATTATAGCACATTCAAGTCGGCAGATTGATTTTTAATATTATACGCAAACACTTACTTTACGATACATCAAAAAAGAACGAAGCTTTGTGTTTTTCCCCATTTAGTACAAACCTTCGAAAAAAAGAAAGCAGCAGCTCACCTAAGGAGCCGCTTTGCTCTTGCTTCTTTCTTATTATCGCTTATTCGTTTGGATACAATATACTCACTTTATCCATTCAGCTGATCATTTATCGCACTATATCTCAGTTAATATTAAAATATTGCAACTTTATACCTGTCTGTATTTTTTAATCGTTTTTTTCGTATACGCTCCATGTCGGTTTTTTTATTTTTGCAGACAAATCGAGTATTTTCGTTTTCACCCTTTTTGCTTCTCTTCCTGCTAGCGGAGTTGGCTGATAGTTATTTCTTGTTGTGACAGATGAAATGCGGCATGGAATAATATGAATCTCTTTTCGAGGCGTTAGTTGGCCATTTTGAACATAAAAAGTTTGCTGAAAGATGAAAGTATCTTTATCAGCCGGATTTTTATTGCCTCCAAACATAAAATTCCCTAAACTATAGACAATAAATTTGCCTTTATATTCTTCTATCCCTTGGACAACGTGCGGATGGTGTCCAACAACTAAATCCGCTCCGCTATCGATCGCAAAACGCCCTAATGATTTTTGGGTTTTATTAGGAATATAACTTCTTTCATCGCCCCAATGGAAATGAACAAGAACAATTTTTGCTCCTTTTTTCCGCAGTGAGCGAATATCATTGAGAATTTGCTTGCGAACCTGACTATTATCAACCCATCCTTTGTAGCCAACTGCACCGATTTTGACCCCTTTTACTGTTGTCAACAGCTGATGTTTGTCATCAAAATAACCGATGCCTTCCCTTTTTAAGTTTGCAATCGTGTCTTCATATCCTTTTTGCAAATAGTCATACGTATGGTTATTCGCCAAATTGACGGCCTCAATCCCCGACAATGTTAAAATTTTTGCGTACGATGGATGACCGCGAAACCGAAATGTTTTCTCCGCCTTTCGCGTTGAGGTTGTTAAGGTTGTTTCTAAGTTAACAGTCGTAAAATCGTCGTTTTTAAAAATCGGTTCTATATTTTTTGAAAAAAAGCGAATACCGTTTCTTTTTGCTTCATCATCAAAAGAATTTACATATCCGTAATTTTCATCACGTCCAAGCGTTACATCTCCTGCGGCGCTTAATGTAATACTTGTCGTCTGCTGTTCACGCTTTAATTGCTCAATCATCGTTTTGGGAACCGTTTCATATTTGATCGCACTGGATTGCGGCACATAAATCCCGTTGCCTAGGCCGTATAATCTGCCAACCCCTTGCCGGTATCTATCAAAATAGACTCTGAATTCTTGTCCTTTTTTCACTTTACGCACTATGTGTAACTTATTATCTTTAATCTGGTAGAGGTTCGTATCTTGTAAAATAGTAATTTTTCCGATCATTCCTGACTTTAGTTCGATTTTCCCCCAAATTACCTTCGCTTCTGTTTCGTTCACCGCTGAGAATAGGAAAATAAAGCTTAGTGTGAGCGCAATTGTGCAAAGCTTTATCTTACTAAACATCTAATCTCTCCTCTTTAAAAAATTGTATTCTACAAACCATAGATGTGTTGCTTATAAATACTTTCATATCCGCGTGAACTACCACCAGGCCATCTCCCACTTTCACTGGTACTATTCACGTTTAGAAGTGGGAGACTTCTTTCGTAAAAATATTAAAAAATCCTCTTATTACCAACCGACTTATTTCACGTTTAATTGATAACGCGATACATGATTTTGATGAATAATTTTTGTAAGTTCCGCTATTATTTTTTCTTCCTTATTATATGGAATTCCCGTGGTCATGATAGCCAATACGTAAGGTTGAACATCATAAACAATACCGACATCATTGTAAATAAGCTCCATCGGAATATAACCTACTTTATGGGCTACTTCCAATTTAGGGACTCCTGCAGGAATCGTTTTTTGGTAATCCGTATGCTTTAGATAATATACAAGTTCCCTGCCTAACTCAGGAGATTGTTTTTCAAATTGATAAGCAGCTTTTGCATATTTAACTAAATCTTCGGCAGTGGTCATATTTTTCCCATTTGGATATGTCACTTTCCCGCCTAAACCTCTCATATAATGCACGAAATTATTTGCTCCTACCTTTTCTTTCAACATAATAAATGCGATATTATCACTATGGACCATTGACTTCTTTACTAAGTCGCGAATTGTGTATTTTGTGCCTACTTTTGCTTTTTGGATCACTCCGCTGCCGCCATAATAATGGTGCCGTTTATACGTTAGTTTTTCCTCTAAATTAATTTTATTTTCAGCAGCAAGTTTATAAACATATAAAGCCAACGGCAACTTTATGGTGCTGGCTACACGATAAACTTTTGTTCCTCCATAAGCAAATTTATCCCCTGTTATTAAATTTTCATAATAATAAGAAATATTATAACCTGTGTTTTTAATATATTGTTCAGGCGAAATGCTAGTCTTCCGTTGTTCACGTTTTAATTGCTCCATCATTGTTTGGGGAACCGTTTCATATTTGACAGCACTGGATTGTGGCACATAAATCCCCGTACCGAGGCCGTATAATCTGCCAACCCCTTGCCGGTATCTATCAAAATAGACTCTAAATTCTTGTCCTTTCTTCACCTTACGTACTTTGTATAACTTATCATCTTTAATCTGGTAGAGGTTCGTATCTTGTAAAATGGTAATTTTTCCAATCACTCCTGGCTTTAGTTCGATTTTCCCCCATAATACTTTCGCCTCCACTTTATTTGCAGCCCTTGTTTTTCATATATTTGTAAATATATTTTTTATAGATAAGCTGCAAAATTAAAAAGATAGTACTGCCACTCAAACGAGGGCTCATTTTTTGAAATGAAAGCTCATATATCCAAACGACGGCTCATTTTTTGAAATGAAAGCTCATATTTTCAAATGAAGGCTCATTTATTCTAAAGAGGGCTCATATCTCGAAATGAAGGCTCATTTATTCAAACGAAGACTCATAACTTAGCAGAAAGAATTTGCTTCGTTTTTGCATTATAGTAGTTTGTCCACTCATCAAATAATTTTAAAAATTCATCCACGCTATTGTGAAATACAAAAAGCATTAAGACCAGAATTGACTGCTTGTTGAGTTACATAGTGCAGCGGGAACCATTGAACCGGAGGCTAGCAAAAAATTAGAAAAATCCAGCATTTTTCTCATAAAGAAAATGGCAAACGCCAAAGAGCGCATGCCATTTTAGCTTTTTCTATTCTTAAATGATAATAAGATAAAGTATGCAAATAATTACGATTGTTATCTATTCAGTCTTCTTTAATCCCATTAATACGCTTTAATCGATAATATTTTTTCTCTACTGAAAGCGTTGATCTATTTAGGATACTAGCAATTTCTTGAATAGATTTTCCGCTTGCAGCTAATTCTATTAATTGTTTTTCTTCCCGGGTTGTCCAGCTTCTGTAATTTCGCACATTCTTTTTTCGTTTTCGCTCTTCCTTTACCCAGTCCGGCTCCGGAGGCAATGAGTTAGAGGCCAATTTTGAAAAATCGATTCTTTCCTTATTCTCATAGGCCCACTTCCAAAACTCTTCAATATCAATAAATGTAAATTTCTTTTTATATCTTGTCACTCTTTGACTAAAAGGCAATCCGTGCCGTTTTATCCAGCCGACAACCGTATTTCGGTCAATTTGCAATGTTTTCGCCAATTCTCCTGCTGTAATCATCCCTGTACTGACTTTTGTGTTGGATGTTCCTCTTTTTCTTATTAAGGTAATTTCTAGAGACTTAGGCTGTCTTCCCAGTTTTTTTGCGATCGATTTTAAAGATTGTCTACCCAAATTGTCTTCTATGTAACACAGTTCTTTTTTTGAAAGCATAGTAGTTTTGTAAATCTCCTTTCTAGATTTTAAATTTCCTGACAAGCTCTAGCAACTTCATTGCCGTTTCTGATAAGGAACTGTTTAAAGCAAACTTATACGAGATGATGGGAAATCGATGTTGGAGAATTTCATTTATTACTTTTGGTTGCAGAAAGAATAAAAAAGAAAGGATTTTCTTGGTGCATAATAGATATAAATCACACAACTTGATATTCATAATTTTGATCTAGAAGCTTTTGATATGCTAAGGAAAGGTTTTGCAAACATTGGATTCTTAATTTTTCATCACAAATAAAATCATAGAGTAATTCATGCTTCAACTTAAGTATTTAGTCATTATAGAATCTT
This sequence comes from Bacillus methanolicus, assembly GCF_028888695.1. Taxonomy (NCBI): domain Bacteria; kingdom Bacillati; phylum Bacillota; class Bacilli; order Caryophanales; family Bacillaceae; genus Bacillus; species Bacillus methanolicus. The sequence continues at coordinate 263,522 of NZ_PNFF01000002.1, forward strand.
CCACAAACTGCTCTTTTTTGCATAATCCAGCATTTCTCTTTCAAAAAACTCTACCGAACCAAATAGAACAGTCATCGGGATCTCATCCTTTCCGTTTCTGAGTCTTTTAATACTTTTTTCTACTTTCCTATTCTAGGTGTATATGAAAAAAGTCCGCCAAAAAGATTGGCGGACAAAATGGTTAAAGGAAGAAACCTTTAACTTATTGAAAAAGAATCCGATCTTTTTGGCAACCCGACTATCATAGCACCAAAGTGCCTTAGACTCGTGGCTTTGCGTCCCTATCTTTCGATAAGTTTGCCCTTATCATTGGTTACTTTTATACTAAAACTATATGATTATCATTTCAACATTATTCTACCTTTTTTAACATATATTTGTAACCGCCAAGTAGAAATGAACACTTTCTTACCTAAAAATGCTGAATAAGATTGAACACTTTTTTCCAGTAGAGACGTGCACTTTATTTGGAGAGGCGGGCATGATAGCCTTTGTCGGCTGAGCCAGATTCATTGATATATCAGGCTTCCTGGCTAATAATCTTGCCCGCAGAGGCTCCAAGTAAAGTGACAAAATGCCAGCACTAACTTCCAGTAAAGTGTTCACTACTAATTAGCAAAATGTGTTCAAAGTTATCAGGCGGTTACAATATTTTACTTTTTTACATATTTGGACCTATAAGTGAACAAAAAATTTGTGTTTTTTTGTTTAAATTTGTATTTAATCAAACGTTTGATTAATAAAAAACCGACATTTTTTCTCTTTTCTTCGATCCCTGAAAAAAATTCTTGAAAAAGGAATTAATGAAAATTTTGAATAAGGGATTGAGAATCCTCCCCTAGCTAACATCCATGTCCATTTGTCTTTTTACTTTGTATACAACAAGTGAAAAAGTAGATGGGGCAACAAAAGCAAAACATCGCCCGTTCCTCCAATTCAAAATAATCTCTCGGTGAACGAGAGAAAATACCTGCTGAACGGGAGTAACTCTTTCCGAACGAGAATAAATACCCGCTAAACGGGAGTAAACTTCTTCCGAACAAGAAGAAAATATCTTTTCATTTATAGTCTTTTTTCGGTAATCAATAGCAGTTAGCATTTATTAACCACGGGAACTCACAAGCTGAAGAAAAGCTAAAGCATCCTATTAGCCTAAAAGGGAAACGAACTTGTCCTCCGGAAAAAGTGGGGGTGTTTACGAATATGAATTAATAATCAAATGAAGTTGACAAAATTATGAAAAATGCTTCTTCTTACAAATAAATCTCTGAAAGATGATTAAAAAGAAAAGCTGACCTATAAAAGTCGGTCTTCATTAACCTTTTAAGTCAGCCTCACATCCTCTTTTTTATTAATCTAATTGTAAAGTCTCTGCGTATTGATATGGAATAATATTTTTAAGCTCGGTTTGTTTCCAGCCCTCTTCTTCGTGGGAAAACTTGCTAATCGAAACAGATCCAAAATTTTTAAAATAATCTCTGACAAAGTGTAGTACCTTTATTTCCTGATCATCAAAAAAATCTTCTTGAAAATTTTTTAGAGCTTTTATTGTAATGTAAGTATAATCATCTTTATACTCTTCTTGAATTTCAATATAGCCTGCTTTTTCCAGAGTACTCAATATTAATTCATAATCTTTAGGAACTGGTCCATGTGGATATTTTAAATACGGCAGTCCACTTAAGGACAAGAGATCTCTTTTATAGTTTAGAAAATCTGAATAAAAAAGCAATTTCATTAGCTTTGTTTTTTGTATTCCTCCTTGTGAAAAGAAAAGGATCATTTGAATTAATTTTTCTAAAGAAAACTGAGAATATCCAGATTCAATTGTATTGTCATGTATATGATAGTTTAGTCTTAGGATATCAAATAAACCTTTTTCGATATAATTGGTATCTATCCTCTTTAATTGATTTTCAATTTTTATTTGTTCTTTTTCAGTAAACTTATGCTTATTTAACTTATAAAATTCTTCAATTTCTTCCGGTCGATCCTTTAACAATTTTAAAATAGCCATATGAGAGGAATCCGGAATGAATTTTCCTGATTCATACCGTACAACAGTAGCTTTACTCCAATTTAAGATCTTTGCAAATATCTCCATAGAAAAACCATATTGATTTCTTACATCTTTAATATCTTCAAATGATAACCCTTTCCTTTTCATATACAAATCAGTTAATTGCTGCATTATTTGGTTGTCAAGTAACTCATCAGTGAGCTCCTCTTTACAAGATGGACAAACAGCAACTGTTTCAATAATTTCAAAAGTCTCACCTTTAAATTCATAAGTGGCATTTCTTTCAACAATATTTGCTTCTACATCACCTCTACAATGGTCACACCATTTCATCATTATTTTTTCCTCCATATCTTCACCTTTTATTTACTTAGACATGTCATTATTTGAATATTTTTAATTTAATTTTTTTATTTTTATTTTAGTCAATTTAAAGTAAACTCAATAATATTTTTATAATTATATTAAAAAGAAATCTTTTGCATTTACAATTATAAACAACTGCAAATGCAAAGATCCTTATGACCAATCTTCATGAAAGGACATACAAACACAGCCTCGATGATCTATTTTTAATTTTATGTATGTCTGAATTCCATTAACTTCTTTCTTAAACTCCCATACTTGACTACCGTCATTAGGCCGATCCCTATCTGGATTTGGACCTTTAAAATAGTCACGGGGTTTAAGTTTTAGGATTTCATCCCAAGCCTGTTGAATAGATGTGAGTCCAATACTAAGCAAAGCTTCTGTATAACGGATTCTCTTCCCGTTTGGCAGATTGTACCATCTTGTGATAAAATCTCTTCTTCCTTGACTTATCAAGGACTTGATTTCAATTAAAAATAATCTTGCCTCCGCCTCAGACAACCCCTACATTCCTTTCGCTCTATATTTATTGTTTTCTTCTGACATTAGCATTCTCCTCTCTACAATAAAAGGATTTGTTCCCTTTTTTATATTATACACGTTTTCGGTATCAATTGATACCAAAAACTACACAAAATTATTTTCATTCTTATCATTTTTCTAAGGATGAATATTGTATAAATAAATATTAAGAAATTCGGCGACAATTGGGAGCATACAATACGCTTTGCCCATTCTTTAGCTTGGTCAAACAGTCACTTTGTTTTCCTTAGAAGAAAAAGGAGAAGTAATCACTTCTCCCTTTGAATCCTTGAATATGATGTTAGAGGTGTCGACTCCGTTCGTTACCGTCCATGATTGAACGTTTTCTGCGCCTCTAATTTCTTTTACATTGGCATTGTCGATTAGTACTTCTTTTATTTCAGCACCGCTTAAGTCGATGACAGCATCTTTTGAAATTGGGCTGATGATAATTTTCGTGTTCTTTAAACCTTCACCTTTAACAGTTGCTGAGTTCTTTAACCAGATTCCTTCACGAATTACTGAAGTACTGTCCATATTCACTAGAGAATTGGAAGCTTGAATCGTTAGTTTTTTGGTTGAGAATCCAACAAGGTTATAAATTTTATCATATTTCGGCTGCACAGTTCCTAATTGTGTCTGAATGATTACCGGATCATGGTCGCTTGCTCGTCCGTGCACTTCCATAAAGGATGAGTTGATATGGACAATATCGACGATTGTTGATTGCGCCAAGTTATTGGATACTAAAATGTGATCCAGCACTTGGGAGTTCCCTTGATACGTGTACGAATAGCGCTCTTCTGCAGGAACTTTCTCGATCATATTCGTTAATTCGTTTCCTTTGAGTGTTTTTAAAGGATTTGAGAATTCAAAATCATTAAAGTCCCCTAATACTACAACATTTGCATACGGGTCTTTCGATTTAATATCTTTTACAAAATTGTTAACGATTCTTGCAATTTCAAGGCGTTTTGCCTCACTTGTTAATACCGGAGGCTGTACTTTTCCGAATAAAGGAAGATCCCCGCCTTTTGAGTTGAAATGGTTTGCTACTACAATTACACTTTTTCCGTTAAATTCAAACTGGGCTGCTAGCGGCTTACGGCTGGAATCAAACGCAGGGTTTGTCGGGTCGATGCGGCCCGGGTTTAATGTCAGCTTTCCATTTTCGAAACCGACTGTTTGTGTGGCAGTACCTTTTGGCGCCGCTGTAAGAGATACCCGATCTTTTTTATAAAGGAATCCGACGCGAATATTTCCGCCGGGAGCACCGCCGTCCCTATTATTTTCCGGAGCGATATCGGTATAAGCGTATTCCGGTCCGCCAAGTTCTTTCACTTTGTTGATTAATTTCGCAAAACTTTGATCAGCATTGGTATTCCCGCTGTCTGTTTCCCCGTCATTATCCTGCATTTCTGATAAGCCGATAATATCAGGCTGGTTCAAATTCTTAACGATTGCTTCTGCTAATTTTGTTACCTTTGCGTCATCTGTTTTCGTTGAAAAATTTTCTACATTATAAGAAGCAATTGTCAGTTTCTCCGGGTCCGGAGTAATCGTTGTCGTTTCTCGAGCGGTCGGACCTTCAATCAGCGGCGGTAATTCAGCCTTTTTACTTAATACTTTATAGTTGCTGTAACCATAACTGACAACACCTTTGATTGAGCCATTAAAATGATCCCCCGTTTTTGCCACGAAGTTTTCATCATTAATATCAATCATAATTCTTTCAGGGTTGTAATCTGTTTCTGAAATTTTTAATCCGCCGGCTATTGTGTTCGTCGGAATTGATTCAGGAACAACGATGACCTCCCCATATTTTTGCGGGGCAACGACCTTTGGATTTTCTACTTGTACAAGCATTCCTTCTAAGCTTTCAAAAAAGTCGATTCCGTCTTCTTCCGGATCAAATTTAGTAAAACTGTCATTATCAATAATTTCAGTTGGAAGAGCACGATCTTTTCCAATCACAACCGGTGCAGGAAGCGGTTGTCCGCTTGAAACCTTTGAAATGGAACCTGTTGACGCATTTATTTCGGTGACCGGTAAATCAGTCTGTAATTTTTCTGCATATCCCTCTAATACATATTCTTTCACTTGACCTGTTACCTTCACAACGTCGCCGACATTTACGCCATGAGATTTTTTATAAACTAAAATTCCTTCTGATGTCTTTTCATCATGATCCGGCTGCAAGTCTTGCATATAAAAGTTATTCGCGTCAACTACATACGTAACGATTCCTTCAATATCTGTTACATTTTGGCCATCAAATAATGAAGTATGACCGGCACCTTGAATATCATGGATCCGAACCTCTTCGTCTTGAATGATGTATTGGAAAGTAGCTATATCACTGTTTGTTAATCCATCCTTCACCGCAACCGCTTTAATCGTTGTGTTTTCAGTAATGGGGATTGGTCCATTATAAACGTGGCTGTTTGTCGTTGGTTCGGTGTTGTCTGTTGTGTAATAGATTGTTGCGCCTTCTGTTGCTGTTGATAAGGTTACCGTGTCTCCCTTATTCACTAGTCCTGAACCAGGAGTTGCGGTAATGGCTTGTACTTTACTTGAATCGGTTATAATATCAGCTGCATCACGCGGAATTAACTGATAAGTATTTTTATACGCACCTAAAACGCCAGTAATTGATGTGTAGGTTTTATTAACGGAAAGTAGGTTCGTATCCTCCGGACGAATAACAAATGTATTTCCGTTGCCATCCTTGGCAGTATAATTGCCGTTGGAAAAAGATTCAACGGTTACATTGTTAACAGATACAAGCATCCCTTCTTTGTCTTCCTGGAGTTGGTCTGCCGTTAGTACTTGCGGCTGCGGAACCGGTTCTTGTCCGATTACTTGTACATCATTTGCTTGAACATTGATTTCCAATAACGTATTAAAATCAGCTAAAGTTCCTTTTACACGTACTTTATCTCCGCGTTGAACATTCAGCCCTGAACCGTATAGGACGATTCCGGCCGTTTCATCCTGGATATAAACGGTATTTTTTAATACTGCCGTCACGATTCCTGTCGTAATCACCTGTGTGCCGACCGCTTGCTTTCTTACATCAGCAATTGATTGTTCTTGCAGAATTGTATAAGTAAAAGTTTGAACATCACTATTTTCAAGCCCGTTTGCTGTGGCAATCGCTTTAATCGTTACATCTTTGTCAATGGTAATTGGACCAGAATACAAAGTGCTTGCCTCTGTTGGATTGGTCTCGTCAGTTGTATAATAGATTTTTGCATCAGGTGTTGCAGTTGAAAGTGTTACCGTTGTTCCAGCTGCTACTGCTCCTGATGCAGGGGAAGCGGTAACCGGTTGGACTTTTGTTGGGTTGGTGTCCTCAACAAATGTATAAGATGATGGAGACTTAAGACCAGGTACACTAAAATAAGCTTCCAAGCTTCCGGTAATTTGAATCTTTTTCCCTAAATTTGCTGGATTAGTCTTTAAGTTAAGAGCTGTTCGAATAGAGCCATCTGGCAACTGTACCGGGATTATTTTTGATTTGTCCGTTTCATTCGGATTATCTGCCAGTGCAAGGTTTGTATCGACAGTAAATGGCCCTGTATGTGTGTATGTAATGCTTGGGCCACTAGTCCCTGATTTTACAACTCCAACGATATAACCCTCGACTGTTGCGTTTCCAGAATTATTGGCAATTGCTTCAGCAACTGTAATCACACCAGCTGCTTTGGAGACATCTACGTTAAATGGGGCAAAGAGACTCAAAACCATTGCAAAAATGATTGCAATGTTGAAATGTTTCTTTTGATGACTTTTCTTCATTATATCCTCTCCATGTTCATATTTTCTTCAATCCATGGCCCCGGCAGTCTTGCCCGGGGCCCTGATTTATTTTTTAGTCAAGGAAATATGTTTCGCCTTCTACCTCAACATGGTCTAAAACGATCTCACTGTTTCCTTTTAAATAAAGGTCGCCTTTTACAGTTGCATACTCTAATTTGGCAACTCCCGTTACATCAACAGAGATGCTTCCATTGTGAACTTTAGGAGATTGGGCCGTACCGCTGAAGTCGGCTGCGTTTACAGTTGTTATGGCAGTCGCTACATCAATGATTCGTCCTTCGACTGATGGATTTACCGTTTGATTCGGCTGAGCGGCGATATAGTCTCTGAACATTTCCCAATCAACATTTCCCGGTTTGCTAACTCGTCCTTCTGCGTACGCCTTAGCGAACATTGTGTAGCCATCTCCACCTTTTGCGGTAAAGATATTTGTAGCAACTACGTATGTTTTAGCTGGATCTAGCGGAACATAGTTGCCTCCTTCGTTCACTTCCAATGTTAACACTCTTTCGCCTGCCGGTTTTCTGCTGTCATATGTGAATTTCATACCGGAAACTTGCAAGAACCCGCCAAAAGGTTTTGGAGCGTCTTTTACACTGAATTCAAGTGCCTCTTTGATTTCAGCACCTGTCAGTCTCATTAATCCTAATGAGTTTCCAAAAGGCATGACTTCCAATATTTTTGCTAATGTAATGTTTCCGGCAGGTACAGTAGCACGAATTCCACCCCCGTTTTGGAGAGCAATGACTGTATCCGGATTGATGGTTTTCGCCTTTGCCAGCATGCCGTCAGTGATCAAATTTCCTAAGTTTGTTTCCCCAACACGTGCAGGCGGATTTCCTCCAATTAAATCAACTGCTGCTTGTCCAACAACAGTATTTTGCTTTTCTACAACTGTTGGTTTGTATTTTTCAGCTAAAATTTGAGCAGCTTCAGGATCATCTTGCAACTCATAAGTGTTATTTACTTTTTTATCAATTTCAATTAACTTTCCTGCGTGGCTGATCACTTCCCCGTTCTCATCAAACTCAACATCCAGCGTACCGAGGTACTTGCTGTATTCATTCGCTTGAACAATAATAGTCGGCTCTTCACCTGTTTCGTCAACAACCGGTTCAGCTAGCTTATCGTGAGAATGTCCGCCAACGATTACGTCTATTCCTTCAACTTCCTTTGCTAACGTAAGGTCGTTATCTCCGCCGCCGTCGTTATACCCTATATGGGTTAACGCGATAATTTTATTAACCCCTTGAGCTTCGAACGCTTCAACTGCTTTTTCCGCTTCTTCAATGTAATCTTCAAAGACAACATCTTTACCGGGACTAGAAATATTTTTCGTTTCAGCTGTTGTCAGGCCGAAGATACCGATTTTTTCTCCATTCACTTCTTTTACGATTCCATTATAAATTTTTCCATTTTCCGGATTGGAAGATACGGAGTTATTGAAACGGGCTTTTAGGTTATCATCCTTAGAAAAGTCGACATTGGCGCTGACAAATGGGAATTTCGCTTCCTTAACAAAATTTGCAAGTGTCGCTGTTCCTTTGTCAAACTCATGATTTCCAAATGTCATAGCATCATAGCCTGCAAGATTCATAAACTCTAAATCTGCCAGTCCATTAAATTCACTAAAATACAATGTTCCCGAGAACACGTCTCCCGCATCTAATAAGAGAGAATTAGGGTTAGCTTGTCTTACCTGCTTAATGGCAGTGATGCGTCTTGCAATATTATCTAGATGTGCGTGGGTATCATTAGTGTGCATAACTGTTAATTTAAATGGTTGCTTATCTATTGGATTTTTTAGAGTAACTATTTCTGTCGGATTCGAAACATTTCCTGCATTATCTACTGCATATACCTTATATGTTCCAGATGTTAGTCCAGTTGTACTAATTTTAATATCAGTATTAATAGAAGACACGGTTTCCTTCTTAGCAATTCCGTTAGTAACTAAAGTCTCAAGAGCACTCTTCGTTGAAGGAGCTTCATTACTTGGCACTAAATAAACTGTTCCTAATTCATTAACTTTTACTACAAGATCATTCCCAAGTGTGACTTGGCTTTCGGAAACTAAAGAAACCGTTGGTGCAGTAGTGTCCGGTGGTGTAACTATCGTTCCGCCGGAACTATCCGAACTACCTATTGAACCTGTTTGCCCTCCGTCCTTGTTATTCACCGTTACACCAGTAGAAGTTTGCACTGTTCCGTAATTTATAACTTCAATAGTACCTGTGACGGATGAGTCTTTCTTTATTTCTTTCACTACGGAGTCTTTTGCTACTTCAATTTGTGCATTTGCATTTTTTACAGTGACCGTAGCTTCTTTTAAGTCACCTTTTAATTCTATTTTTTGGCCTGCTTTTTCAGCTGCTAGATTAACGGCTTGTACTTTCGCACCTTGTTCTGCTTCTAATTTCGCCGCTGTTTTTACTTCGATTTCTTTCACTACGGCATCTTTTGCCACTTTAACTTGAGACCCTTCTCCTGTTACCTCAACCTTTGAATTGGAGAAGTCGCCTTTCAATTCAACACCTTTACTTGACTCACTTCCTTTCATACCAACGGAAACGACTTCGTACGCGCCTTTTTCTTTAGAATTGAGGATCACTGTTCCTGTAGATCCTGCCGTTTCTGAAAGAGACAATGTTTTAATCTTTGTACCTGCTTCGGCAACAATATTTGCACCGTTCGCATCGTTTACTTTCAGTTCCTCAGCTGTAACGTTTTTCTGATACAAGCTATGGTCAGCAACGTCATCAACAACAATGGCACCGCCTTCGTTATTCAGCTTGTTCACTTTCACGTTTTCAAGATAAACCGTTCCTGCACCTGTTTCATTACCTTTAATAATAATGTTTCCATTGATCTCTACATTCGCCAATTTTATATATTGATTTTTACCTGCGATGATGATAACGGACTGATCATATTTTTTTACTTCATTTGCCGTTCCGCCAAAAGTAGTTGGCTTATCTGCTTCAGTAGAATTCGCATGGAAGATCACTGAAAGTTTTCCAAACTTTTCCTTAACCGGATTTACATAATTTAATACGCTTTTTAATAGATTACTATTTTCTTTTAATACTCCTAGCTTTACACCATCACTCAATAATTTATCAATACGGTTTTTATGGTAAATCGCTTGGTCAAGCTTATTTTCTTTTAGTGCAGCGTTCAAACGGTCTGTCTCTATTTTTATGGAAACCGGGTATAAAGCCGTATCTTTCACTTGTTGTGCAGATTTCATATATGTTTCAATAAACGCGCTGCGGGTAGAAACACCATATACTTTGTAGAAAACAGGAGAATATCTGCGAATTTCTTTTGTTAAGTCATGATACGCTTTTTCAGTTGAGTCATTTATTATGTTTGATGAAATGAATTCACTTAATATATTAGCTTTTGCTTCGATTTTTTTGCCCGCTGTTACTGTGTCAATATAGGAGACAGCACGATCTACATATAGTTGAACATTTTGCGAAAGTCGAGCCTCATAAACTTCTTTTTCTTTACCTTTAAGTTTTTTTATTTCTTCTCGGGCAGCTTTCAATGCTGCTTTCGTTTCATTAAATAGTTTCATATTTGGATAATCTAATGTATTTGTTGGATAAGCTTTTTTCCGATAATCATATGAAACTTGCCATTTTAACGCTCCCGCGAATTTTTCGGCTTTTATAACAAGTTTCTCCGCGTTACTCGTTGCTGCAGCTTGAGCCGGACTGGAAACGACAACTGCATTAGTGGCAACCGTAGCTATAGTAGCAATAGATATTGCTAATTTTTTCGATTTTTTCTTTCCCATTGCTTTTTCTCCTTTTCTAAAATTTTTATTACCAAAATTAGCATTATTACAGTAATTTATCCCACTTACCAAACTACTGTAATTTGTATATTGATACAAGATTTTAGTTGTAAATTAATTGTTAATTTTATATTAAATATGTATAATCTGAATATTATAGCGGCAAAATTGTTTGTTTTATTTGGTTTCCAAATGAAAAACAGATTTAATAAGGAGATCGTCAGGAAAACTGAGGGGCGACTAACGGATTTAGTAACTTGAAAGTCAATGAAAAAAGACCCCTCAACACGAAAGGTCAGAATAATGAAGTAAAAATTATCCACTTTGTCTAATTTTGTAATATTGAAGAGCTTGTTATGACTAGTAATAATAAGTATTTTGAAAGACTAAGACAAAAGGAGGGCATCAGAGAAATGCTAGCTATTCGCATATGTATTATATTCGTACTTGTGATCTTTAGCAGTCTTACTGCATCGTTTTCATTTTCAGAGGCAGCGGAGCCGGTGAATTATGCACCATACTCGGGCAATGGAAATGTTCAATTAGCGGTTGGCGATTCGCGCTATTCGTCTATCAAAATTGGGCCACAAATCCAAAATGTTATCGCGGTGAATGCATCTGCCGGAACAACAAGCAGAGGAAAAGCGCAGATGTATATTACGATGCAAGGAGAACCGGCAAAGCTTGTTGTCGTAGATCTTGAAACGAACCAAATTGTCGACGAAAAGCCGCTCGGCTCATCTACAAGCGCTTGGGCCATAGCTGTCGACAAAAACGGAATCGTATGGATTGGAGGAACGCCAACAGAGCATTTATACAGCTATAATCCGGATACAAAACAGTTAAAAGATCTCGGAAAAGTAAGCAAGTCCACCTCTACATCCATTCAAGATCTGGAGATTGTCGGCAATGACATATATGGAAGCAGTTCGTCCGGTGGAAATGTTTTTAAATATTCAAAAGGAAAAGGGTTTACTAATTACGGACAAATCATTCCCGGCAAAAAATTAGCGAGAAGCCTCGCCTATTCTTCCGCTTCGCAAACATTATTTGTTGGATTAGGCGCCAAAGCAGAGCTTGCAGCTTGGAATTTAAAAACAAATAAAAAAATTCCCATTCTGCCGGAAAAATATAAAGGGGAAACTTCCGTATACGATTTGGATACAGCAAATAATTTACTGTTTGCAAAACTGGAACCAAGCAAAAAAATCTTATTGTTTGATGCAAAAACATATAAATTTTTAGGGGAATTGCCGGCAAGTTCGCGTGGCGTATCGCCAAAATCACCTGATGAAAGCGCGGTGTACTACACGCACCAATATCAATTGTATCGCTTTGATTTAAATACTAAAAAAAGCGAAGCTATTCCAGGAACGCTGAAAGGAACGGAAGCTGTATCTCTTGATTTTGTTAAACTTAATGATGGCAGCTATGCTTTAGTCGGCCTTCTCGGCAATTCAGGTACATATCTTTTCTATCATCCGAAAACAGGAGAAAAAAAGATTGATAAGCTTCCCCTGCCTCCGCAAGCAGTTACGATTTACAATATTGAATCCGGTCCGAATGGATGGATATACTCGAGCGGCTTCGTTTCCGGTCAACTTGGCATCTTTAACCCTGTTTCTCGACAAACCATGGTCGTGAGAAATATCGGTCAAGCGGAAAGTATGATTCCACTAAATGGAAAGCTGTATCTCGGCGTTTACCCGGGTGCGAAGATTTTTGAATGGAATCCTAACATGCCGACAAAGGCAGTAGCACTGTTCTCGATTGGCTACGGTCAAGACCGGCCGCTCGCTATGCTCGCTGTTAATCATACCCTATTTATTGGTTCACATCCAAAAAATGGGGAAGTCGGCGGGGCTCTTACCATGTACAATGTCCAAACAAAACAAAAAATCACACGCCGCAATCTCATCCCTGAACAGAGCATCACGGCATTAACTTACAATAACGGGTATGTATACGGCGGCACTTCCATTTTTAGCGGCAAAAATCTAGAAGGAAAAGCTGATGCAATTCTCTTCCGTTTGTCAGCCAATAAGCCAACAGGCTCGATTGAAAAAATTAAACTGCCATTAACACATCCGCGCCTGATTCATGCCCTTACAACGGGATCTGACGGAAGAGTATGGGGACTTGCTGATGGTAATTTATTTGCCTACGACCCGAAGAAAAAGACAACCGCTGTTATTAAAATAGTGCCAAAAACAAGCGGCCACATTCGCAACGGTGTTCTCTTAACAGGAAAAGACGGTTGGATTTACGGCGTAGCGGAACAAAAGCTATTTCGTGTCAATCCTAAAACAAACCGTTTAGAATTTTTACGGAATGGTGTAGAGGACATCGCACAGGACAATTTTGGCAACTTATACTACAAAGTAAAAGGATATTTATGGATGTTAAAAAGGGGCTGACCTGCAAGTGTCTGACCTCACGTGCAATCCACCATATATATTGCCCTCACTTAACGTTATATGGTGGTTGTGGGGTCTGACACTTAGCTTTTGGGGACATCCCCTTTAATATTATGTTCAGTTTATTTTGGAAAGTATTTTTTTCCATCGGTAAAACCAAAACACTAGGATAAATACTCTCCGGCAGCTGTCACCAACCGAAATATGTCAAAAAGCTCTGAGGAGAGAAATCTCTGTGGGGTTTTTATCTAAATCTGAATCGACCTCTTCAGAAGGTTACTCATCCCAAACAATAATCGAGTAGGAGGGGGTGGCTAACCCCCGACCTCTCACACCACCGTACGTACGGTTCCGTATACGGCGGTTCGAAAGTTTATGAAATCACAGTTGCGAGGGATTTCAAACCTTGCTCTTGCCAATATCGATTATTTAAGGCAAGATTAATGATAGGGTTGTTGGAAATTCGCCAATTTCCTTTCCGGGTGTTAGCGTTTTTCCATGCTTCCTCCTCAGAAATACCGAGTTTTAACAGGTTTCGGTATTTCGTTTTGACCTTTTTCCACTCTTTCCATCGGCATGCCCTCAGACTACGACGGATGTGTGAATCAGTTTTAATTGCGTATGTCTTGATATCTGCAATTTTAAAGTAATTCCCCCAGCCTTGTACCAATTGGTTTGTCTTCTGGATTCGTTCTTCCATACTGACGCCCCAGTTCCGATTGATTAATTTCTTTAACTTTGTTTCAAACCTTTCCTTTCTTTGCTGTGGCACGAATACCCTTATCTCATTCTGTTTCCGATAGAAACTTACTCCTAAGAATATCCGTGCACTCGGCTTTCCCACTGCGCTTTTCTCCTGATTGACCTTCAGTTTGAGCTTTTTCTCAATAAACTTAGAAATTCCTGTTTTCACCCTTTCTCCCGCTTTCATGCTTTTGACGAAGATATTGCAGTCGTCTGCGTATCTGACAAACCGAAGTCCTCTTCGTTCTAATTCCTTATCTAACTCATTCAACATGATATTGCTCAAAAGCGGACTTAACGGCCCTCCTTGCGGGGTTCCTTCTATGTTCGGCTTTACCAGGCCATTTTCCATAATCCCAGCTTGTAAATATCTTCTAATGAGTTTCAAAGTTGGTTTGTCTGTGATTGTTTTAGCGACTAAGGACATGAGTTTATCATGTTGTAGAAATGATAATTTAAATATGTACACAAATGCTTGAATAATAATGTACAAAATTGACTTTAGATTTCATACTAATCATGAGGTGGTTAGTATGTACATATCGATTAATGTCGAATCTGATTTTGAGATTAAGAGTCTTGAAGACTTACCAAAATTAAAACAACTAATGGAGCATTTGAAGATGAAAATTAATAAAAGTCAATTAGCTAGAGATCTAGGTGTAGATCGTAGAACCATTGATAAATATTTAAATGGATTTATTCCTAAACGTACACGAAAGAAGCATTCCAAAATTGATGAATACTATGAAATCATTGCGGCACTACTTTCGGAAGATGCTAAGCAGAAGTTTTATTATCGACGTGTGCTATGGCAGTATTTAAAGGATAATCATGGACTGGATTGTGCAGCATCGACGTTTCGAGCGTATATTGCAAAAACGCCGAATTGAATGCTTACTTTGAAGAGGATAAACGGATTCCTTCTCCTAAAGGCACAGTACGTTTTGAAACGCCTATAGGAAAACAAGCACAATTGCATTGGAAAGAGAGTATTCCTTTTGAAACAAAGGATGGTCAGAACGTTGAAATCAATGTTGCAATACTGATTCTATCTCATTCACGTTTCAGAACCTTCCTAATGAGTATTTCTAAATCACAAAGTGTCCTGTTTTCCTTCTTAACAGAAACATTCGAAGCTTTTGGAGGGGTGCCGGCTGAAATAATCACGGATAATATGAAAACCGTTATGGATGAGGCAAGAACAGAACATTCTCCAGGAAGAGTGAATGCCAAGTTTGCGCAATTCGCTAAGGATTTTGGTTTTGAGGTGAAGCCATGCATTGCTGGACGTCCACGGACAAAAGGAAAAGTCGAAACCACAATGAAAATATTAGATGAAATTCATGCTTATCAAGGTCAGTTGACCTTGGAAGAATTACATCAATTTGTGCAAGACTTATCTCATCGGGTGAACCATGAGGTCCACAAAGGAACTGGAAAAATTCCTGCGATAGAATTCAAAAAAGAAAGGAATCACCTACTCCAGTTACCAGCCGAGAAAGTAAGAGATTCCTATCGGATCAAACATACACTTGTAAAAGTCAATGCATCCAACATGATTTCCTACAAATCAAACCAATACTCGGTACCAGCACAATACCAAGGAAAGAAAGTAGGATTACAAGTGTATGATAATCAATTATGGATTTATTATAACACGGAACTGATTGCGCAACACCCTATAAGTAACAAGAAATTAAATTATCAGGAAGCACATTATCAAGAAGCCTTGGGCGTTTCCATGCCAAATTATCCGGATATTGATGATCTAGCAAAACGGAATTTAGCAACGATTGGAGAAGTGTATAAATAATGAATCCTACAACAAACTATCAACAACTCATACAAAACTTAGATTATTTAAAGCTCAAGCAAATGTCCTTGCATTTAAATGAAGTCTTAGACTTCAACGTTAACCATCAATTGTCACTGGTAGATACGCTAGTGAAACTGACGAATTACGAAATTGATGTACGTGAACAAAATATGATTCAATCGATGGTGAAGGTTGCGGCTTTTCCGCATTTGAAAGAAATAAAAGATTTTGATTTTAGTTTTCAACCGTCAATAAATCAAAAACAAATTTTAGATTTTTTAACGCTTCGATTTATCGAGGCAAATGAAAACATAGTTTTTCTAGGGCCAAGTGGCGTAGGAAAAACACATTTAGCCACTTCCATTGGGATTGAGGCAGCGAAGAAACGTACAAGCACTTATTTCATTAAGTGCCATGATTTAATTCAAAATCTGAAGAAAGCACGTTTAGAAAATCGGTTAGAGAGCAGATTAAAACACTATACAAAATATAAACTATTAATTATTGATGAGATCGGTTATTTACCGATTGATGCCGAGGACGCAAAGCTTTTCTTCCAACTCATCGATATGCGTTATGAGAAGCGTAGTACGATTCTTACAACGAATGTGAATTTTAAAGCATGGGATGAAATCTTTCAAGAACCCAAGCTGGCCAATGCGATTTTAGACCGCATTTTACATCACGCAACCGTTGTCACTATCATTGGAGATTCTTATCGTTTAAAGGATCATTTGGCGAAAGAAAACGAGTGATTTTGTACATCCTTAAACAAGCAAAAGTGTACATATTTGTGTTGACATTTATATACATTGGAGTTCTGTACAAAATCTTATTGACTTAATTGGTATTTCAAATAATTTAACATCGGAGTCTTAATATTTTAATAGGAAAAAGCAACATCGTTTGCAAACCAGTTTCTTCCTTAGTAAAGCGTAATTTTCGAATTATTCTTTATTTCACTTAACAATTCGTTTTGATATCCGATATTTAATATGGTGAAAAAAGTCGTATTGTCCTACCGCGTCTCGTCCAAACGGAATACCCTGTCGACGATCCGGGCCATCGTTAATGTCCCGCAAAAGCTACTGCCCATCCCGGATGACCTGACATTCGTCGTCGAAAGCAATTCGATTTACCGTTCGCAACACTTTTTTGCCCAGTACGTCCACTCAAGCAACCGCGTCGAACATAAAGGACATTAGGAGGGAATAACCATGAAAATTGATCTCGGGTATATAGGAGCAATAGCTGCTCGAAATAGTGCCAAAATGCCATCCATACATGAAATCAAAAATCCATTAGCCGGAAAGCAAGTGGAAGTCATCAGAAATGGACAAGCCTATAAACTCACCATTTCGGATGAAATCAAACAGGTTCAAGACATGATGGCCATGACGGTAGAAGAGTTTTTTCAAAAAGATATTAATGTACAAAACGCAGACCCTTCCGATATTTTTTCGTATCGGCCACAGGATCAATGGCTAGTGTTTAGTCAATATTTACATGAATCCAAATACTTTGATTCTCTAAACGACGAAGAATTGAAGAAAATAGAATCCATCTTACAACACATAACGGATGGAATGGATAGTTTAGCGAAATATACAGGGATTAACCTTTTTGGAATTAAGAAACAACAGCCGAACTCTTATGAAGCCCATCTTGAATTGGCTTCTTCAACAGCTGCACTTCAACACTTCAGCGATACGTTTTTAAGCGGTGATGTAAAAACCGGATTCGATCAACTGATCCAAGATTATGTTCGTCACAATACGAAAAAAGCAATGAATTATAAATCTGTAGAGGAAATATTTATAGCAGCACGAGCCAAAATCAGACCATTGAATGCTCCGCTGACATACCAACAAAGCCGCGAGCTGTCCATGACGAATAAACTTGGAAAAACTGTTTATACAGATGAAGAAATCGAATCGATCATCCAAAATTATCAAGAAATGTTTAAGAGCATTCAAAATGAAGAAGATTTGTCCGCGGTGCTAGTTAAAGCGAAAGAACAACTGCTTTCGTTTGTCACGAAAGGGATCTCACCAAAGGATATAGATTACCAATTGGCAAGAGATTTTGTTGCAGAGCGTGCCGATGACACAATTAAACGAATCGAGAATTATTGGAAAATGATATGGCAAGGAAAACAATTGTTAAATAATGATGTTCAGAGATAACCAATGCCGGCTATCTCTTTTTTTATAAAAACCTCTTATCATATTAAGATTTTCAAAGTACCATATTTAAGACTTTAACCAAACATGCAATCTTTAAAACGACAACAGGAGTGAGAGTATATGGGATTATCTTCATGTTTTGATAGACGTTATCATAAAAAACTCGAAAAAGTCGCCAAAAAGGTAATGGCGTTAGAAGAAAGTCAAGTCCAAATTATTGTGTAAATTCCCCTTATAGACACTTGAACCTGATGAGTGGACGTATGGTACGCAAGTCTAGAAAGCTCCCTGACGGTCGCCTTCCGGACGTCCACTGTTTATTCTACCGAAAGGGAAGCAACATGGCTCTTTTTCCATTTCTCTTTTTACACAATTATATGGACTCAATTGCCAACGGTACTGTCAAGAATTTTGTGTAATGCAAGATAGGGTATCTCTGAAATGGATTTGGAATAGATAGGGGACTCGTTTCCTCCACACATAAGACTGAATATTAAGTACCCTTTGTAGAAAGGGAGAATCCCTTTATCATATATATTTACATTATTTGGTTAATTGTAACGTTCTTCAAACATTCGTTGGAGGGCTTCCTGCGCTTCGGTAAATCCTCGCAACTTTCACCCTGCCCATTTCTCATTAAAGTTCTGGATGGTCAAATACACGACTTTTTTCGCAGCCTCTAAACTCCTCAAACTGTTCATCGGCTTTAGACGTTTCCAAATCTCCTTGATGGTTCGTTCGATCGCATTCATCGTGTAAATCACACTTCGAATACTGCTTGGATATTTCATAAAGGTGAGGAGGACATCCAACTCATTGGCCCAAGACTGAACTTCTTTTGGATATTTGCCGGACCATTTCGACTGAAACTGTTGAAACATTTGTAACGCCCATTCCTTATTTGGTGCGCGATAAATCAGCTTGAAATCTTCTGCTGCTTCGAATTGATCTTTTTTTCGAACACGATGTAAGGTATTACGTACTTTGTGAACTATACAGCGTTGCACATCAGCTTTCGGATAAAACGCCCGAAAGGCTTCCTCCAGCCCCGGTAGTCCATCAAATACGCCCAGAAGCATTTCCTTGACGCCTCTTTGGTAAAGGTGTTGCAGAAATTCCTGCCATCCATAGGCGCTTTCCTGTCCTCCCACAAAGAAATCAAGAATTTCGCGATATCCTTCTTCATTCACTCCTAACACCACATAAATGACTTCTTTCTCCACGGTATCGCGGCGAAGTTTCACATACAAGCCGTCCAAATATAAGACCGAATAACGCTTGAGCAGAGGGCGATTATGCCATTTCTCGATGTCTTCCTTCACAACATCGGTCATACGGCTGATCGTTGCAGGAGAATAGGCATTGCCTAAAATTCGTTCAATAAACTTGCCAATTAGAGCAATTTTATAAAAATTTTAATGCCTATACGTATAACTTCACTCTACGAGTCAATAATAAAAGTAAATCATCTGATAAAGATGACAAACTTACCGTGGAAGTAGGTGAAGTAGATGAAAAAAGGTAAAAAAACTAATCATCAATTTCTTGAAGAACTTTTTCAGGTTTGGGGGAATGAGTTTGAACCACTTGAGGAATATAAGGGGTATGATCAGCCAATAAAGGTTCGGCATAAACAATGCGGAAGAATTCTTGATAAAACCCCAAAAAACTTGATCACTTTAAAACTTGGATGTAGAATATGTAAAAATAAAGAGAATGGGAAAAAGAGAAGAAAGAACCACGATTGGTTTGTTAATGAGGTAAAGAAACTTGTTGGTAATGAATATCAAGTAAGGAGCGAATATACAAGAAGTAAAGACCCTATAAAAATGTATCATACAGTTTGTAACGAAGAATTTACTACTACTCCTGATGCATTTCTTGGTTCGAGAAATGGTGATGGAAAAAAGGGAAACAGATGTCCAAAATGTTCAGGAAAATGGAAACGTGATACAGAAGCCTTTAAGCAGGAAGTTTATAAAATGTATGGAGATGAATTTGAAGTAATCGGGGAATATAAGGGCCGCCATGAAAATATTAAGATTTTACATAAAGTCTGCAACAATTATTTATATCCACGACCTCGCCACTTTTTAGATGGAAACTCATATTGCCAATATTGCAGTAAAAAGGAAAAAAAAGATACGCAACGTTTTAAAGAACAAGTATATGAATTAGTTGGAGATGAATATATCGTACTTGGTGAATATGTCGATGCCAAAACACCCATTCCGTTATACCACAAAAAATGTAAAACAGTGTACCGTGTAACTCCGGATAATTTCTTACGCGGAAAACGCTGCGGCCTATGTACTGATATCCATAACTCAAAAGGATATAAAGCCATCTATAACTTATTATTTGCAAATCAACTTCCATTCGATACACAATATAGGGATGAAAATTGCAGAAATATTAAGCCACTCCCTTTTGATTTTGTACTGTATAACAATTGGAGGCTGGATAAAATCATCGCCTTCATTGAGTTTGATGGAGAACAGCATGACAAACCATCTAATTTGTTTGGGGGAGAAGAAGGGTTTAAGGAAAGACAAAAAAATGACCAAATTAAAAATGACTTCGCAAAAGAGAAAGGAATCCCCCTCATTCGGATAAAGTATAAGGACTTAAATAATATTGAATCGGTCTTACAAGAAGAATTGAAAAAAATTAATATATACATCGATATCAATAAAACAAACGTTATCTAAAAGAAAATAACTGTTCCTTTAATTATTCGTGGTACTACCTGTAATTCCCACTTTCGATGCATTTACAAATATTTTGGGTTCATGGAAAGAAAGTAAAGAATTCATTTATGACTCACATAGGAATAGAATGATTAATGATTAAAAGCCAGTCTTAATTGACCGGCTTTTAACATTTAACCATGTATAAGATACATTTCCCCAAAATATTTTGATTAACATTTCATAGAAAACTTGAATCTTAAAGTCTGTATCTAATCCATTTCCATGAAGAATTTTTGTAAACGTTCAGCAGCCATTCGATATGCCTTTTTCTTATCACGAGGGCCTATTGCAATTATTTCCATTCTTATCGGCTGTCCTTCAACCGGGCGATAAATAATTCTAATATTTAGTGACTTTGACTTAATCTTTGCAAAACCATGCAAGTCCCCATGTAACGATTCAGCAACTCCATCCGGCTTAAATAGGGGACCTTGCTTTGCCCTTCTTAAAATTTCTAATAAAACGGTTTGTCTATGTCCTTTATTAATCGCTTTAATATCTTGCTTTACATCCTCAACAAACCTCAGTTCAACATTATATTTTTCTAAAATAAGCTCCTGCAAATCTTCAAGTGTTTTCACATCAATCTTCCTCTAATAATTTCATTAATTCGTTTACATTAATATCTGCTTCATCAAAAATATCTGATAAAGTTTGATTTACAGGTTTATTCTTACGTGCATATGCCTCTTCCATAACAATTTGATCAAGTGCTTCTTCTACAACTTCTTTTATTTGAAGCAGTTGCTCAAAATAATCTATATCGACGACTACAGCCAGTGCATCTTTCTTTTTTGCATTTTGAATAACAAATACTTCATCTGAGACTCCATTTGAAAAACGATCAAGTATTTCTGATAATTTTTTTGTTCTAGAAATATCCGTAACACTTAAAACATTAGTTTTCAAAAAATTCAATGTGTTTGTATTGGCAATAGGATATTGTTCTTTTGTCAATGTATGAACACCCACTTTCCATCCTCCTTTCTTTAGTATATGCATTATTATCTATATTATACACATAATTTTACACAAAAAACAACACATTTATTTATGGCCTATATTCCATTTGTTAATACATTAATTCTTCGCATTCCTAACATATTTTTGTTATTACCTAAAGTACAGATTTCAAAAACATTACACCTTCCTTAATGCCTCAATCTGCTCTTCTTGTGATGATTCCAAATATATAGCTGTTGTCTGTATACTCTCATGCCGGGCCAATCTTCTTATGATTTCAATCGGTGTTTCAGCATTGGCTAAGTTCTTACAGAAGCTATGACGGAAACGGTGCGGAGTGATATTCTCCATGTTGGCGAGACGGGCGTATTTTGTCAGCATCTTTTGAATTCCCCGCTCGGATAAAAACGGTGAACGCTCGGATACAAATAATCGTGTGGATTCTTTATGTATGTCCTTTTCTAGGTTTTTTCGATACTTCAGCCATTTACGTAAATTTTTGGCGTGTTTTTGAACCAGTATTACAGTGGCAAACTTATTCCCTTTGCCTTCCCGAATGATCACTTGAACATCTTTATCTTTTGTTATAATGTCGTTTATTTCTAATGAAGAAACCTCATTTACCCGCAGTCCTGAATAAAGCATTAAATCGATAATGGCTAAATTTCGCAGCCGTTTGAATTCATTTGGCTCCAATTGTACATAACTAATGAAGCGGTCTTGTTCTTCTTTTGTCAGCCATTTTGTTTGATTTGTCCCATTAGCATAATCCAGTTTTTCGACTTTGATGCGTGTCATCGGGTTGTCCTTAATGATCCCGCTGGAAAGCAAAAAGGCAAAGAAGACTTTCAATGCAGCGATGTATTTATTAATGGTCGCCGGTTTCCGTTTGCATTGATGTTTTAAATAGCTTATATATTCCTTAATATCGATTGGACGTGTTTCTTCTATTATATATTCTCCATCCCGCTGCTCTTTCCATGTTAAAAAATGAACGACTGTTGTCCGGTACGACGCAATGGTTTTTGGGTCTTTCGCTTCTTCATATAAATAGCGGACAAACGGAGTGACATAGTTCTGCATAACAAGCTCTCCTTTAAAAAAATTATGCGAACAATCTAATCCGTCGTTCTTGATAATTATGCGAACAAAAATAAAACCATTTTAAACTTGTTGTTCCTAGAATAGTATTTCTACGACCAATTATTATGTATAAATCAGGAGGAATCATCCCCCTGATCATTGACTTAGTAAAGAATCTACTTCGTGCCTATAACCATACTTTCGAAAGAAATCAATAAGTGCTGTTTCAATAATTTGACGTTGCGTAATATTTTTTTCATAACTATAATCTTCTAAAAGCTGATGAAGCAGATGACTCATTTGTACGGATTTTGTTTTCGCAATTCCCTTCACAAGATAACGTGGCACCTTATCTACAATAGGGTCCTCCACTTTAATGTTCAGTTTTTCGTATAATGTTTTAATGAGATGGACGATCTCTTGTTTTTCATTTCCATTCAATTGCTCCTTTTTGTTATCGGCTGTCGTGGTTGCCTCCTCATCTGTTGATTCTTCGTCTATGATTACACCGGATTTGCGAACATAATTCCCTTCATTCACATTCCACTCATATCCTTTTTTCGTCATATAGTCCGCCAAGTCTTTATGGCTTTTAAATCCAAATTCGATTGCCACGGTCTTGGGATCTTTACCTTCATTGAATGCATTTATAATTCTTGATACTTTACCGGAGTGAACATTTTCATCTTTCATATGACTAATCCGAGTTTCTTTCGGCACATAATTCTTCTTTTCTCGATCCCATTTAAAATTTCTACGTCTCATATACATATCGAGCGTTCGATAGTCATTGTGTTTAAATTCTTTAGCTAATTCCTCTCTCGTTACACCTGCCGCTAAACTTCTTAAAATATAATTTACCCGTTCATCGTAAATCGGTTTTTGATCTTCTGCCATGCTCATGACAAATTCCTCCCATAGTTTTTATTTTTCTAAGTCGGTATATCTGTCTAAACAGATGCACCTTGATTAACAAGATTTATAGTTTATCCACCGCGCTTTGCAATTCATTTTCATTGAGTTGAAGATACAGTGTTGTAGTTTTTAATGATTTATGGCCGAGCAATTTTGAAATGGCAAATACATCGACACCTTCACGCAGCAAATTGGTCGCAAAAGAGCGGCGGAGTGTATGGCAAGTCACGGTTTTATCCCACCCGAGTTTCTTCGTAGCTTTATGAAGGACAAGATTAATGTATCCCGCTGATAATCGTCCGGTTTTTGTAGTTGCCAGCACATAATCAGAATGGACATCCACACGAATATGAGTTAAATAATCATCAAGATAAGGCTTTAAGGCCTTGGCAATCGGAACATATCGCTGCCGTCTTCCTTTTCCGTTAACGAGAAATCGGTTTCGTTCAAAGTCAATATCACTCATTTTTAACCCTTTTGCTTCAATCACCCGCATACCGGAATACGACATCAAGGCAACCGCAAAGTGAATAATCGGGTGATCTATCGCGTCTAATAATTCCTCAATTTCATCTTTTGTTAAAGCTACCTTTTTTTCCTCCATCACTTTTACTGGATCCACTTCCGCAGCTACATTTCGTTCCACCCATTGTTTTTTTACGGCATAATTAAAGAACGAACGCAGACTAAATAAATAACGATTGCGGCTCCGCGGAGCCAATTCCCGCTCATCAACAAGATAGTACATATACTCTTCCACATCTTCTACCGTAATATCTTCCACATAAACCAAACCGTTGTAGCGGTCCGTGATAAATTGATTAAAGCACCGCAAGTCTTTCATATATCCCTTTACAGTCTCCGGACTCATTTCATGGTAAATCATATATTTTTTAAAATGCTGTTGTCCTTCGGTAAAGAGCATATTATTCCCCCTTTTACATTGCTTTAAATCGAATTTTCATTGCCTCCATGACAAGATGTTTATTCTTATCATCTAAATAATCAATATCGTTTAAATCAAGCTTTCCTCGGCCAGAATATAGATGAAGAGCTAACTGTAAAACGAACTTTTCGCTTCGAGACCAAGGCTTTGATAATTTCTTTAATTTTTCTTCTTCAATAATTCCTTCGTAAATATTAATGTAATCATCTGTTAAATAGTTTTGTAATTTGCTATGATTAGTGAAGAGAAAAAGAACTGCTGCCCAATAAGGGTCGTGATTTTGCAAATACTGAATAGAATTCAACTCATTCATAACTTCACCTTCTTAGTTATTGAATTGTAAAAATGTCTTGAAATTCGACTTCAAGCTGATCCACGATTTTTTTGGCTATAGCGGGACTGGGACTTTTCTTATTGTTGATAATCTGGTTTAAATACGTCTCGCTTGTACCAATCCTTTTGGAAAACTGCCGTTGTGAAAAACCGCGTTCTATCAGCATAATTTTGAACTGTCGCGAATCTTTCAGAAAGATTTTCAATGTCCTGCTACACCTCTTCCTCATAAAATTTTTAAATTGTGTATGCTATAATTTAGTTGGTGAATAAACATGTATAATAAAGAGTTCGGTGACTATTTACGCTCACTCCGCAAAAGGAAAAACCTTTCGATTAAAGAACTGCAGGAGCTTTCAGGAGTGAGCGATGCTTATATCTCACAAATTGAAAACGGAAAAAAACCGATTCCTTCGCCAAAAACCTTGGAAAAATTGTACAAGCATCTCGATGTATCCTTTGAACAATTACTGGAAAAAGCAGGCTACATCCCAACGATCAAACAGCATACTTCTGTCGATTTATATGACATACTGCAAAAACCATCTATTACTTATAAGGGGTTCCCGCTGTCCCCTAAACAGCGGGAACTGCTGAAAGATTTGCTAAATGAATTTATCAGCAACCATAATTCAACTCAATATAAAGATTCAAACAATGATTAGCTTGTGTTAATATTTAAAAAGAGGAGATAAATTCTGCAATACGTTCGTTTTCTTGTTGTGCTAAATAGCTACGAACGTTTTCATCGGGCAGGGGGACTGGTAAAGTCATCTTTTCGATACGACTTTCAATTCTTCCAGCCCGATATTTTTTTGACAGTTGATTGACTTCAATGTTAGAAGTAATAATCGTCGGCCTCTTATAGTTCATCCGATCATCAAGGATCTTTGTAAACATTTCTTCAGACCAATCAGTGGTCTTCTCAACTCTGAAGTCATCAATGACAAGTAGCTGTGCTTCAGTAAATTGCTGGATGATTTCATAAGCGCTGTGATTGCTGTCATCAAAAGTTTTTTTAATTTCATGCAGTAAATCCGTTGATGAGATATAGAGACCGCGGATATCGTATTTTTTGATAAGAGCATTTAAAATACTCACTGCTAAACGAGTTTTGCCGCTCCCCTTCACTTCGCTAAACAAATACAACCCTTTCCCCAAATCCTTAAATTCTCTATAATTGTTAACATATCTAATAGCAACTTTCTTCGCAGTCCTCGCTCTCTCTTGACTCTCTTGCAGCTTTAAATATCTGTTTTAAATGAACTGACGGTCACATCTATAAAGTCAAGCGGTACTTTAGCTAACTTGAGCTTGGTGGTAAACTGACGTTCATAATGACACTCACATTCTCTCATATAACAAGCTCCATTATAATCTTGAATGAGCATCAAGCCCGTTCCGTCACACTGCTCGTAAGGACACTGTTTAGAAATCACATTCAAGATCTGTTTGCCATCTTTCGTTTTCGGATAATCGGTTTCGAAGTTGCTTATACCATAACGTGTCTGTAACTTTTTGAGGATTTCGTTTAAGCGGCTCAGATTGTTTTGCATGGTTCATAACCTCCTGATTTTTCATTGTCAGTAATCCAACTTGATGTGCTCGATCAAATAAGTAATTTTCAACATATTTAAATGACCGGATAGAATCCTTGGGATGACGCGGCGTAAATTGTTCAAAACACTCCGCCATCCACTTCAGAACTTGCTCTATGGGCCAGCCTTGTTCTGCGACGTTGCGTATACACTCTTTATCTGCATTTGAGACATATTTCTTACCGCTAAGCTCTTTGAAATGTTTCAGAATCACATTTACGGATTCTTCAATAACTTCATGATTTAAAGAGCAGGATGCCTCTTCATCTTTTTGATTTGAAGTAATCTCTGTAATAGTTTCTATAGTATTCTCTGGTATAGTATTCTCTGGTATTGCACCTGCATCAAACACTTTCGAACCATCATTATGCATTCTCGAACCTGCATTTTCTTTATTTGAAGAATTATCTTTGTCACTTGGTGGTTTCTTATTGTCTTGACCAGCTGTAAGCCATTCATAGCCTTTGAGCGAGTACCCTAGCCGTTCCAGTTCCTTGACGACTTTAACGAGATTTACACGATATTGATAAGTTCTATCCCATTTTAAACGAGAATTTGTTCGTTTAAATAAATATCCTTTTTCCTCCAAAACCTTCAAATGCCGCCGAACTGTCGTAGGGTGAACGTCTAATAAAATCTCTTTTGCTAGTTCTTCCGCTGTCTTATAAATCCAACCGTATTGTGGTAGTTCTTTATTAGATTCATTTTCGTTGTTGAATCGTTGCTTTTCTTCTTCCCGATACAATTTGGCATCTTTTGTACGGTTTTCCCAATAAACAAACTGATTTAGCGCTAACGCTTGAATATAGTGATCTGTTAACACGGTAAATTCTTCTCTTAAAACTGCAATCTTTAAGTTTTCCGTAGTCATATCCCCACCTCATTAACTGTTTTTAAACAAAATATTAACTTTGGTTAAAATAATAATACCTATTTTTAACTTATGCAAACGAGAGTTTAACAACTTACCATACCTGTCTACCTCCTTCAAACGCAAAAAACCCCAAACTACAGGTACACTGCACGCATGTGCCAAAAGACACAGGCACAGCATACCTGACGTTTGGGGTTTTCCCTTTTTGAGTCCATATTCAGTTTACATTGCATTCATTTCGATTACGTAGATTATTTTAACACTAATTTTCTAAATGTCAACTATATTTTTACTTTTATATAAAATTTTTTTACTTCTTTTTTCCTTCTTCGATCATTTTTTGAACGACAGGCTCATATTTCTCTAGAAACTCAAGTAGCGCAAGTGAATGCATTTTTCCAATTTGAACACCCGCCGTTTTACAAAACTGTTTGAACCGTTCGGCAATCACTTCGTCCGTCTTGAATCCTTTGCTTACCAGCTTACTGCCAATTGGCAATGCCAACAGCGCTACGTATAAATCCGGACTTTCTTTATATTCCCAGTTCCAATCTATTTCTTTTGTTTCATTTGTTCTTTTTCTTTTCATTCGCTTTCCAGACACAATTTCGTCTTTTGGCTCTTCTTCAGGTTTTCCATTGTATTTCCATTCTCCTATGTTATTTTCTGTATAACCCAAAGAAATCAAACGTTTCCTTAATGCTGCTTTCGATAAACCAAAAGACTGGCTCAGTTCATATACCGTAACATCTTTATTCTCATTTAGAAACTTGACGACTTCTCCAGCTGTTTTCATGTTCAATCTCCTTTCTATGAAGTGGATTGTAATTTATTGTAATTCACCATAGTTAACCTATTAGGCATAAACATTATACTTTTGAAATTTTTGTATTCGAATATGTTTGACAAAATTTTTTTCAGTAAACTGGTTCGAATAAAAAAGCTTCAATAGTAAAATTTAGATATAATCGCCGATCATCCTATGAGCAGTAACCCTGCACTAAAAAGGATAGATTTATTTATCCAAAGCGAACAGATAAATAAATCATCTTTAGAACAAAAACGGCCGATCGGACCGTTTTTTTATTTTTTATTAGTAGCATTCACTAAAAAATTCATTGAAGGATTCATTAATGAATTATGCAATGAATGATTCATCAATTGATTCACAGCTAAACTCACCGTGCTTTCGCTTAAAAAACTCTTTAATTTCAAACTTTTAGAACGCTATGATCGGTTTTATGCATTTCTAATAAGAACCGTAACTAAGTAGCTTCAAAATGACTTATGAGGAGGATTGAGATGGCAAAAGTTCTTGGTTATCAAATTTCAGAGACTTCTATGAAACTATTAACGCTTTTATTTTATTATCGAGGCATGACTGCTTTGCAATTAGCCAAGATGTATTTTAAATCTCACAATCCTACAGCGGTACAAAAGTCTTCTGTTCACAACTATTTGCGCAAGCTAAAGGATCAAAAACTAGTCACTTCAAAGAAATTGGATGGAGATAATTATGTGGGCTCATTATATTACTTAACTCAAGCGGGATTAGAAGTAGTAAAATCTCTTTTAAACATTGAAGATGGGCAAACAGGGACGGGCTATATTTTAGCAAATGAGAATAAGGAAGATACACAAGCGGATTTAGAGTATGGTATTTATAAACCGCCTATGGAGCAAATTCATCATCACTTAATACTCATTGACTTTTTTGTTCGTTTGCGCTTAATGTCGAATCAACAAGTGGATCATCGCTTGTCGATGTACGCTTCAAAAGAATACGAGTACAACGGAAAAGAAGCAAAGATACGACCGGACGCAGAAGTAGTTTTACCTTATGATCGGCACTACTGCATTGAAATTGACCGAGCTACAGAAAGTCATTCTCAACTCATACAAAAATTTGAGAACTACCGTCATTACTTTGAATATGCGGAAGAAATAAATGAAAAACTTCCGACCGCCATTGTGTTTGTAACAGATGAAAAACAATACCAATACGGAATGAACCGACGCTGGACAAACGTATTAGCGGCTTATTTAAAAACGATGGGAGATTACGCTCTAAAAGTGAATCTCTTTATGTTACCTTTAAATAAAGTGGAGCATTTTATTCGGTTTGAAACCTATCGACCACAGCTTAACCGAAAAGTTCAAACCCTTCTAGAAAAAACATTAATACAAAAAGGAAATTATAAAGACGTACAAACATTTAAACAGCCAACGGATTATTCCAGCATAGATTATATGATTGCCTTTACCCAAACGAAGTATCATGTTTACTTTGTAAGAGTAGCGTATGAGTACGATGCTTCCATTTTCAGCGGGTTCCATCACTTTATAAATAATCTTGGTGACATTCACCGAAAGCAACAGACACCTTACAAACCATCAGGGGTTAGTCAAGCTATCTTCTATACGGATGAGCGACCGTTTTTACCGGATTACATGCGGAAAAATTATGACTTGCCGCAAGAATTTCTTTCACATTTAGAACTTTTATCTCAACATCTTTCTATGTATAAACACCCTCTATAACCAGAAAACGGACAAAGCATTGGCTGCTTGTCCGTTTTTTATTGCTTGATCGAGTACTCGTCTTCTCTCATTCCGATTCACTTTTGTATATAAAGGTAAACTTTGTTCATCTTGTGCAGCACCATTAAAAATCGTCATTCGTTTTCCAGCAGGCTATTGTTTCCTGAAGTATTCTTCATATCCCCCTAAATAACTCAAAGTAATTCATAATAAATTTTTTGCAACAAAAAGTATAAAAAAATTCTACAAAGTATTCGAATGACGAAAAACACCTGCTAGCATATTTAAAACTAGATAAAAAGAAGGGGACTCAATAAATATGAACCAGAACGACTCAAACGTAATCTATGTAGAAGCAGAACAAGCCGTGTTAGGAGCAATCCTAAAGGAAGGCGATTTAATCCAAGATTGCACATTTCCTGCCGAGTACTTCGGCAAGCGGGAGCATCAATTGATTTATCAAGCAATGCAAGCACTGCAAAAGAAAAATGAAAACATCGACATAATGACGGTTGTCATTGAGTTGCAGGAGACGAATCAAATTGAAGAAGTAGGGGGAGTATCTTATTTACATGGCTTAGCCGACGCCGTGCCTACAACAGCGAATTTCTCATTTTACGTTCACACCTTAACGGAAGGATATAGATTAAGAAAAGCGCAGGCTCTTGCTTTGTCGCTCGCTTTATCTCCAACCGAAGAAAAGATCAACGAAGTATATCAAAAATTAGGGGCTTTACAGGAATTATCCTCATCTTCCATTCGAACCATTCAAGATGGTCTCTTTGATATCTATGAAGATCTTCTTTTCCCACAAGGTGATATCGGAGTTGATACGGGATTAACCGATTTGAATCGTTTAATCGGCGGCTTTCAAAAAGGTGACTTGATTATTATAGCAGCAAGACCGTCCATGGGGAAAACCGCATTTGCTCTCAATATTGCGATGAGCCATTTAAAAAACGGCGGAGTGGTCGACTTATTTTCACTCGAAATGTCAGAAGAGCAACTGTTAAAACGCATGTTATCGGCGGTTGCAAGAGTCAACAGCAAACGCTGGATCGACAAAAACTTTTCGAAAGAGGATTATGAGAAGATTGTACAAGCCATCGGAATCATGGGCAAATGGACCGGGGTATTAAATGACCGACCGGCACAAACGATTGCAGAAATCCGCTCGACTGTACGACAGTCGATGAAACAATATCCCAATCAACCGCATTTAATTGTGATTGATTATTTGCAGCTCATTCAACCGATAGGACATTTTGAACGTCATGATTTGGCCATCGGAGAGATTTCAAAGCAATTAAAAAATATTGCAAAAGAATACCATGTCCCAGTTGTTCTCTTATCGCAGCTCAATCGCGGCGTTGAGTCACGCGCCGATAAACGGCCGATGATGTCCGATATTCGTGACTCAGGAAGCGTCGAGCAAGATGCAGATATGATTATCAGCTTGTACCGTGACGATTACTACAATCAACCATCCAACCCGAACAGTACAAGCATCGTTGAACTGAACGTTTTGAAAAACCGCAATGGCCAAACCGGCAAAGTCGAAGCAGCCTTTCAAAAAGAATATGGCTTATTTTTGAATCTTATGAAGCACAGTGATGTGCAAAAATGATAGAAAATCGTGATATTGTGTCTAGGACAACGTGTCCTAGACATGAATAAAAAATTACCTTGCCCCATGTTCGTGGCAAAAGAAATTGATTATTTAAGATTGGGCGGATAATGAAAAAACAGGAGAGCAAGTTGCACCGTATTCCATATGCTCTCCTTTTTATTTTTGAATCGCCTATTTATTGATGTTCCCACTGCATTAATGATCTTATCACGCAATACCACTTGTTTTCCTTGTTACTCTAATCGAGCAATGCTTATCATTTCACCTTCGTCTGGCCAAACAACGCGATTATTCTCATCATACCTCAACCCATTGACAAAAGGGAAAATGTAAAGCTTTTCACCTTCTAACAGTGTCTCTACATATTGCTCTTTCACAATTTCGCATGCCTCTTCAAGCGAGAAAGCTTTCACGATTTTCTCTTTTACATCCATTTCTTTTTTGGATCGAATGACATAAAATTTCTTCATTCTAGAATCCCCGCTTTCCAATCATTAATATAAAAAAATAAAAAACCATCAGCTTCATGCATTACTTGTATAGCATTCAACCGATGGATTTTTCACTATGTCATCCACGACCCAAAGGCCTCTTTTATATTTTTCTCGTCAACAAATAATAAGTACAAAATAGAAATGATAATTTAAATATGTACACAAATGCTTGAATAATAATGTACAAAATTGACTTTAGATTTCATACTAATCATGAGGTGGTTAGTATGTACATATCGATTAATGTCGAATCTGATTTTGAGATTAAGAGTCTTAAAGACTTACCAAAATTAAAACAACTAATGGAGCATTTGAAGATGAAAATTAATAAAAGTCAATTAGCTAGAGATCTAGGTGTAGATCGTAGAACCATTGATAAATATTTAAATGGATTTATTCCTAAACGTACACGAAAGAAGCATTCCAAAATTGATGAATACTATGAAATCATTGCGGCACTACTTTCGGAAGATGCTAAGCAGAAGTTTTATTATCGACGTGTGCTATGGCAGTATTTAAAGGATAATCATGGACTGGATTGTGCAGCATCGACGTTTCGAGCGTATATTGCAAAAACGCCCGAATTTAATGCTTACTTTGAAGAGGATAAACGGATTCCTTCTCCTAAAGGCACAGTACGTTTTGAAACGCCTATAGGAAAACAAGCACAATTGCATTGGAAAGAGAGTATTCCTTTTGAAACAAAGGATGGTCAGAACGTTGAAATCAATGTTGCAATACTGATTCTATCTCATTCACGTTTCAGAACCTTCCTAATGAGTATTTCTAAATCACAAAGTGTCCTGTTTTCCTTCTTAACAGAAACATTCGAAGCTCTTGGAGGGGTGCCGGCTGAAATAATCACGGATAATATGAAAACCGTTATGGATGAGGCAAGAACAGAACATTCCCCAGGAAGAGTAAATGACAAGTTTGCACAATTCGCTAAGGATTTTGGTTTTGAGGTGAAGCCATGCATTGCTGGACGTCCACGGACAAAAGGAAAAGTCGAAACCACAATGAAAATATTAGATGAAATTCATGCTTATCAAGGTCAGTTGACCTTGGAAGAATTACATCAATTTGTGCAAGACTTATCTCATCGGGTGAACCATGAGGTCCACCAAGGAACTGGAAAAATTCCTGCGATAGAATTCAAAAAAGAAAGGAATCACCTACTCCAGTTACCAGCTGAGAAAGTAAGAGATTCCTATCGGATCAAACATACGCTTGTAAAAGTCAATGCATCCAACATGATTTCCTACAAATCAAACCAATACTCGGTACCAGCACAGTACCAAGGAAAGAAAGTAGGCTTACAAGTGTATGATAATCAATTATGGATTTATTATAACACGGAACTGATTGCGCAACACCCTATAAGTAACAAGAAATTAAATTATCAGGAAGCACATTATCAAGAAGCCTTGGGCGTTTCCATGCCAAATTATCCGGATATTGATGATCTAGCAAAACGGAATTTAGCAGCGATTGGGGAAGTGTATAAATAATGAATCCAACAACAAACTATCAACAACTCATACAAAACTTAGATTATTTGAAGCTCAAGCAAATGTCCTTGCATTTAAATGAAGTCTTAGACTTCAGCGTTAACCATCAATTGTCACTGGTAGATA
This sequence comes from Bacillus methanolicus, assembly GCF_028888695.1. Classification (NCBI taxonomy): domain Bacteria; kingdom Bacillati; phylum Bacillota; class Bacilli; order Caryophanales; family Bacillaceae; genus Bacillus; species Bacillus methanolicus. The sequence continues at coordinate 296,993 of NZ_PNFF01000002.1, forward strand.
CGCTAGTGAAACTGACGAATTACGAAATTGATGTACGTGAACAAAATATGATTCAATCGATGGTGAAGGTTGCGGCTTTTCCGCATTTGAAAGAAATAAAGGATTTTGATTTTAGTTTTCAACCGTCAATAAATCAAAAACAAATTTTAGATTTTTTAACGCTTCGATTTATCGAAGCAAATGAAAACATAGTTTTTCTAGGGCCAAGTGGCGTAGGAAAAACACATTTAGCCACTTCCATTGGGATTGAGGCAGCGAAGAAACGTACAAGCACTTATTTCATTAAGTGCCATGATTTAATTCAAAATCTGAAGAAAGCACGTTTAGAAAATCGGTTAGAGAGCAGATTAAAACACTATACAAAATATAAACTATTAATTATTGATGAGATCGGTTATTTACCGATTGATGCCGAGGACGCAAAGCTTTTCTTCCAACTCATCGATATGCGTTATGAGAAGCGTAGTACGATTCTTACAACGAATGTGAATTTTAAAGCATGGGATGAAATCTTTCAAGAACCCAAGCTGGCCAATGCGATTTTACGCAACCGTTGTCTCTATCATTGGAGATTCTTATCGTTTAAAGGATCATTTGGCGAAAGAAAACGAGTGATTTTGTACATCCTTAAACAAGCAAAAGTGTACATATTTGTGTTGACATTTATATGTTGAACCCGATCAAAAAATTTTTCTAAGTCTATATCTACCACAATGTTGTATCCATCTTCGATAAATTGTCTTGCCTGCTCAATTGCTTGGTGGGCGCTTCTGTTTGGTCTGAAACCATAGCTATAGGGACTAAACTGTTTCTCAAATATGGGCGTAAGTTTTTGGACTACGGCTTGTTGGAAAATGCGGTCGGTGACGGTCGGAATGCCTAGGTTTCTTTTCCCACCGTTAGGCTTTGGAATTTCAACCCTTCTTACTGGTTTTGGTTTGTATTTCCCTTCTCTTATGAGTTGGACAAGTTTATATCCTTCCTCCTTCAAGTAAAGGTGAGTAGCTTCTATATCTTTCCCATCGACACCGGCTGCTCCTTTGTTTTTCTTAACCCTCTTAAAGGCTTTATTCAGGTTGTCAGGGTCTAATATCCTATCAATTAAGCTTTCTTGTGATTCCATATTGTTCCCATGCTATCGAGGTTGAACAAGGAGAACTCCACGCTATATAGAGATATTCAGTTTTCCGAACCTTCTATCTTTACATAGCCATTATTGAAATGTTGGCTATTTCTTCGTTCCCTTGTAAATAGCTCTAGCACAGTCGCTCCTTTCGTTCCGTCCTTCTTAGTCCACCAGGACTAATACTATGACTTCAGCTGACTTCTCTTGGTTCAGCTACTTATCGCTAAGTAGGTTCTTCTAGGGGTACCAAGAGACCTCCCGGGGTAAGTCCACTCACTTTCTCCTCATATATCTGCCACATTTATTCCCATTCCATCCGGGGATATTTTGGACTTTGTTTTGTTATGCAAACTCGTCCTGAAATGAGAACCTCAAATGTGATTCGTGTACCTCAGACCAAGGATTTTCCTAGGGCTTCCTTCAGATTCCGCGTCACCGCGGACACCCTTGCCTTCGGCTAATGGTTCGCATATCCCAACGCCCATAGCGGACTTTCACCGCCTAGTTAGTGGACATGCCCGGCGCACATAAAAAGGTCCTGTGCCACTTTAGGCACAGGACAGTTTTAAATTTGATTATTCTGTTACTCTAAATTTCACAGAAGCTGTTTTTCCGTCTACTATGTAAGTAACAGCAAATGTGTCGCCTTTGCTAGCTCCTTTTACATCCACTACAGAAGTGCCATTCTTATCAACAGTAATTTGAGTATCATCCTCTTTAGCATCTACTAAGTTAGTAACTGTGAAAACTACGTTCTCAGGATTATAAGTGAACCCGTATTGATCTGTAACTTTAAGTACTCCTTTAAGAGCTGCAGAATCATTATCAGTACTTAGATCAGTAGCTGCAACAGAAGCTACACCTTCTTTAACTTTCTCAGAATCGAATTCAACTTTATCAGCTTTTGGAGCAACATTAGATAAAGTTATTTCTTTTGTTAAAGTTACTGGCTTGTCAGCTGCATCTACTACAATTGTAACTGTAGATTTTAGCTCTGTTTTATCTTTGAAAGCAGCTTCAAGCTCATCTGCTGTCTTAGCTACGTCAAGTTTACCAGTTTCTTTGTTGTAAGTTAGTAATGAACCACTAGTGTGTACAGTGTAATTAGAAGCAGGTAAGAGAACTTTTTCGCCTTTTTCAGTTAAACCATATACTTTCAACTCTCGAGCATAAGTTTCATCAGTGTTTGCATAGATTGTTGCTACATCTGCTACTTCATATGAAGTAAATGCAGTCTTATCAGTAACGTTGAAAGTAACTTTAATTGGGCTAGTAGCAACATCTTTACCGCCTTTTTGTAGTGTTAAAGTAATTTCTTCGCTACCTTTTTTCACACCTTCAACAACAATTTTATCGTTAGTTGACGAAATTTCCCCTGAAACTTTTACAGAGTCGTTATTTTCTGTTTCCGCTGGAACCACTTTATAAGTGCCAAGGTTATCAGCTAGCTTGAAAGTACGTCCATATTGGTCTTTCACTTCAAGGTTCTTAACTGTAACTTCAGCCTTACCGCCAACAGCAACTGTAGTTGTTACATCTTTTAAGCTTTCAATAGTTACAGCTTCTGCTGCTTCTTTAACATCTAAAGTTAACTGCGATACTTTACCAGTGCTTGTAGTGGCAATGATAACTTTGGTTCCTTTAGTAGCAGGTTTATATTCTAAATATGCATTACCGTTTTCATCTGGTTTAAGAACAGGTTTTACATTATCTGTAGCGGAAAGAGTTAAACCAGTAATCTCTTTGAATTTTGTTAATGTATTTCCATATTGGTCAACAGCAGTGAAAGGAATTTTCACAGTATCGCCAGCCGCAACGATTTCTGCTGGAGCAGTCATTGAGAATGAATCAAGTTTAGTAGCAGCTTTCACATTCACTTCAA